>CAZKRZ010000055.1:0-8555 GCA_964555325.1 uncultured Muribaculaceae bacterium | reverse complement strand
TAGTCAACGGCGGTATCCTCGAACTATACATGGGAAACAAGGCGATAGAATAGACATCGCTCCAATTATGGGATTCTAAGGCTGGCATGTATCAGTTGGCGGGATTGTTATTTGCTACTGTGCTTATTGAACCCGAGTGAATTTGCTATTTCTAAAATCGGGCGAATGTCTTCCATCTGTGGCATAAGTGGGCCTTTCAGTTCTTGTTCTCGGAGAAGCTCAGGGCGAAACTGCCTGCCGCGTATCCTCCGGTGAAGATATATTCCAGGTCACCGTTGCTTTTGCGGTAGATGTCGGCGTTTTCGCTCTTGTTGAAGCCGGCAGGGGCAAAGGAGGAGAAATATGTCGTGGCGACGGATTCCTTGCAGGCGTAGTCAAAGAAGATCACAGTCTTGAGCGAGCCGCCGATTTCGCGGTGCTGCACATTCTCAATGTCTCCGCGGAATTCGGGAAAGTTGGAGAGGAAAGGGTAGTCCTTGACGAGTGCAGACCAGGTCTTGGCATTCGTTATTATTTCCTTGACTTTGGAGGTTTCCTTGCTGCAGCCGCACAGAGACAGCGCTGCAATGCATGAGAGCATGATAAAGTACTTTTTCATAGTATAATTTATGTTTAAGTACCCCCAATATAATAAATAAGTTAATGATATTCTCATTATCTTCGCATGACAGGATAGCACTAACACAAAAACATAGAATTATGGCGACAGAATGTAAAACAGCATGCGGCAAGCCGCTTGTCTATATGACCAAGGAGATTTCCCCTAAGGGGCTTCTCCGTATTTATGACGCTCTTGGCGTGCACCCTGCCGAGGGCGACCGCGTGGCAGTCAAGATCAGCACCGGCGAGCCCGGCGGCCACAACTACCTCAAACCGGAACTCATAGCCGGACTGGTGCACAGAGTAAATGGCACTATCGTGGAATGCAATACCGCCTACGGAGGCCTTCGCGGTACTACCGAAGACCATCTGCAGACGGTAAAGGACCATGGTTTCTGTGAGGTCGCCGATGTGGACATCATGGACGCGGACGGGGAATTTACCATCCCGGTGCGCGACACCTCCTACCTCAAATACGACATCGTCGGCGAACACCTCAAGAACTACGACTTTATGGTCAATCTTGCCCATTTCAAGGGCCACGCCATGGGCGGTTTCGGAGGCGTGCTCAAAAATCAGAGCATAGGCGTGGCGTCAGCCAACGGCAAGGCCTATCAGCACAGCACCGGCAAGACCGAGACCGTCGAGGGATTCAACAAACTGATTGCAGACTATTGCGCCGCACATCCCGGAGACGAGGCTAACTGCTGGGTCGGAGTGACTGTCAGCCACGATGTTTTCCACGAGTGTATGGCCAACTGCGCCGCTGCCGTGGCGGACTGGTTCGGGGAAGGCAAAATCATCTATATCAATGTGATGAACAACCTCTCTGTCGATTGTGACTGCGATGCCCATCCGGCAGACCCCGAGATGAAGGATGTCGGCATCCTCGCATCCCTCGACCCTGTCGCGCTCGACCAGGCCTGCGTAGACCTCGTGTTCAACTACCCCTCGGAGGAGGGCGACGATGCTGCGGCACTGATTGAACGCATCAATTCCCGTCATGGTATCCATACCATCGAACATGCTGCCGCAATCGGCCTGGGCAGTCGGGAATATACCCTCCAGTCTATAGATGAATGATTGAAAAGTCCGAAGGACACTCTGAAAATTAATGTTGAATGAGGTCGGACTTGACCTCTCCGAAAAACAAAAAAGGGCCGGCTAAAAAGAAATAGTCGGCCCTTCTATATTGATTGGCGTCATTCTGATGACTCCGGTCATTTTGAAGGTATCGGTGTCATCCTGCCCATGAACGGCATGATGGCACCGGACCTTTAATCGCAGATGGATTTAAGCGCGTTCGACCCAGATAGGGGAGGACCAAGCCCACTGCCCGTCTACCTGGCGTACACGGACATAGTAATAGTCGGTGTCCCTCTCCTGGACATTGTCCACCATGACATCGCTGACGCAGAATCCGCTCTCCGGTACAGCCCTCTCAAACTGCACGGCCTCGGACAGCCAGCCCCTGAGGAAATGGGCCTTGGCTCCGTCCATGAGCTCATCCAGGCTGTGTGCGTATGAATGTCCATTGGCGTCGACCCTGACCATGGCGCGGCGCGGCATTTCCACATCGAGGATGACACCCTGCATGGCAGGAGTCAGGACATTGGGGTTCTTGGACGAATAGAGGTCCAGATCCACGCCCTTGTCGTTGCGTGCGGTCATCCTGTTGACCCTCGTCTTGAACTCGCTCTCGCCGGGCTGGGGAGAGGTGAATGCGGCACCCCTAAAGCAGGTCTGCACATCCGAAATCACGCCCTCGTCGATCCTGACGCGGCTGTCCCAATGGACATATTCCTCCTCGCGGTTCCAGCCGAAATTGATCTTGAGTTTTGCCCTCACCACATCCGTGTCGGGGGCTTTGGCGCGTGACGGGGCATTCAGACGGGCGATGCTGCGGCCGTTCTTGACGATGTCTACATAATCTATCTGGGTCTGTGCCTCGACATTGACATAAATCTCCCTGCGTGCTGCGCTGATGACATCTCCCATGACGGCGTTGCCGATGCGGAAATCCACTTTGATCTTGTCACCGGTGATACCGCAGATGTGCCTGCGTCCCATTCCGTCCCAGATGAGGTCGCGGTCGAGCGAGGAAGCCAGCACTCCGATGCGTCCGTCACCGTAACTGCCGGGGTAGCCTGCGTGCTGGTCGGTGGAGCACATGAGACCGAATTTGTGTCCCTGCTCCAGTCCGTACAGGATACTGCCCTCCCAGGTACGGGGACCCATGTCGTGCAGATAAGGATAGTCTCCGGAGTCGCTCTCCGCCAGTCCGTGACGGGAGAACATCTCCACGAACGGAGTCTGTGCGCTCTGGCGGAAAAACTCCCAGTTGTATCCCCTGAATCCCGTTATATATCCCATGTGGTGAGGGGTGATGTATGCCTTGTAGCCCTTGAGCTTCTCCATGAGGTCGGGGACCGATTCGCATTCGACGAGAGGGGCATTGAAGTCGTGGAACAGGGCGACATGGTCACCGTATTTCATGCTGTGGCATTCGTACGAGGGGAAAGTGAGGAACTTGCCCGGCTCGTTGGCCGCTTTCAGTTTCTGCAGATACTTGTCATAACCGCCTGCGCGCAGACGCTTGAATGCGTCCGTGTGGTATCCGATGACCCATTCCAGACGGGGATCGCCTGCACCGGGGATGTCCGGCCACAGGGCGTGCGGAGTCACGGAGCAGAAATCGAGCTGTCCGCGTGCCGCGTCTATGGCGTCGGAGAGCTCTCCGTGTCCGTAAGTGACATTGCAGTGGTTGTGCAGGTCACCCCAGAATATCTTGTAGTCTTTGAGTGAAGGCAGTTTCTTGCCTTTGTATTCGCCGGGAAGCGAGCCGCTTCCCGATGTGCAGCCGGGCATCGCTCCCATGGCCGCGAGTCCGGCGAGAGTCCAGCCGGACGCCTGCAAAAAGTTTCTTCGATCCATGATAATGTCAGTTTTTTCCTATTGTGAAACTGTTTTCCTGTTCGGTGGGATCTGTGTCCTTGTATTGCTGCTGGAGTGCAGACATCTTGGCCTCCAGTTCTGCCTTGACGGCGGCATATTCGGGATCTCCGTACACGCTGTGCATCTCTTTGGGGTCCTTGCGGAGGTCATACAACTCCCATTCATCCACATCGTTGTAGAAATGTATCAGTTTGTAGTCCCGGGTGCGTACGCCGTAGTGGCGTTTGACCGAATGCCATGAGGGGTATTCGTAATAATGATAGTAGACGGCATCGCGCCAGCCCTGGGGCTCGCTTCCGCCATTGCATAGGACGGGCTTGAGCGACACGCCCTGTATGTCCTCGGGAATGCTGACACCTGCAAAGTCCAGCAGTGTCGGTGCGAGGTCGATGTTCAGAGCCATGGCGTCAGTCGTGCTGCCGGCCTTGACCGCCCCGGGATAACGGACGAGCAGGGGAGTGCGGTGGCACTCGTTGTACATCAGCCTCTTGTCAAACCATCCGTGCTCTCCGAGGAAGAATCCCTGGTCGGAGGTATAGATGATGATGGTGTTGTCCAGTTCGCCGATTTTCTCGAGGTACGCCATCAGACGGCCTACATTCTCATCGACGGCGGTAATCACGGCGGTGTAGTCCTTCATGTACTGCTGGAATTTCCAGCGGGTGATGGTCTCTATGGACGCAGTGTTCTTGATGGCCCTCCATTCTGCCCTGCGGGGAGCGTAGGCGGCGTCGAGCGCGGCCTTTTCGGAGTCGGTCATGCGGTCGTATGCGGCTTTCCACTGCATGGTGGCGTTGAGTTCGCTGTTGGCGCGGTTGACATCGTCCTTGTTGGCATCGCCGGTGTTGGCGAGGTCGCCTACATTCTCAAACTCCTCCGGGTAGAGCAGCTTGAGGTCCCATGCCGGCCACATATCCCTACCGATCTGCATTTCCTGCTCGTGGGCGGCCCTGCCTCTGCCGGAATAGTCGTCCAGCAGGTTGTCCGGCTCGGGGTAGACCTTGTTTTCGTTCATGCCGAGGTGACGCTGCGCAGGTATCCAGTTGCGGTGCGGCGCCTTGTGGTAGTAGAGCATGGCGAAAGGCTTGGACTTGTCCCTGTTCTCGATAAACGAGATGGCTTTGTCCGTGATGATGTCAGTCACATAACCCTTTTCGTCACGGGTGACACCGTTCTCGACGAATGTCGGATTGTAATACTCTCCCTGACCTACGAGAATGCTCCAGTGGTCGAATCCCTGGGGATCGGAATTGAGATGCCATTTGCCTATCATGGCAGTCTGGTATCCGGCGTCGTGCAGGAGTTTGGGGAAGGTCTGCTGGCTGCCGTCAAAGGTCTTGGAGTTGTCTGTAAACCCGTTGATATGGCTGTATTTGCCGGTTAGGATGCAGGCTCGCGAAGGCCCCGAAATCGCATTGGTCACAAAGCAGTCGTTGAAGAGCATGCCCTCCTCGGCGAGACGGTCGAGGTTGGGCGTGTCCACGAGCCCGGGACGATAGCAGCTCAGCGCCTGCGTGGTATGGTCGTCCGTCATCATCAGGATGATGTTCGGCTGCTGGGGCTGCTTGTTGTCTGTGCACCCGCAACTTGCCGCGATGGCAGCGAGGGACAGATAGGGTAGTTTATTTGTCGGTTTCATTATATGTGATTGATTTTCATTTGGAAATGGAACGGCTGTAAGTCGAGCCGGGGACATCGAAGGAGGTGCGGCGCGTAGGGCGTACGCCTTGTGCCTGCATCCAGCGGTCCAGTAACTCGCGATGCTCCTGCAGCACGCTGCGATAGCGTTTCTTGGTGGCGAGGTTGTGCTTCTCCAGCCTGTCGCTGTGCATATCGAAGAGCTGTTCGCGGTTTTTGCCCTTGTCGTAGAGGACATACTTGTAGTCGGCTGTCCTCAGCATCCATCCACGGGTGACACCCTTGTCGAATGTCGTCTCAGTGACCACGAAATCCTGCCCCTCGGCATCATTCTCCGCCACTGCCCTAAACGAATGCCCCTGTCCGTCTGCATCGGCTCCCGTCCAGTCACAGATACTGTCGAATATGTCCACTCCGTTGCTGACGAGCTGCTCACGGACTTCTCCGGAATGCGCTCCGCCGGGCAGGCATACTATGAGGGGAATGTTGACCACCTCTTCGTACAATGCTGATTTCTGGTTCCAGCGGTGTGCCCCGACACCGTCTCCGTGATCGGAGGTGAATATGACTATGGTGTTGTCGAAGTCTATGGCGTCGAGCAGTTTGCCTATCTCCGCGTCCACTTTCTCGACGAGGGTGAAATAGGCTGCGCGATAACGCCTCCAGTCCTTGCGTGTCCATCTGACGACGGGGTAGGCACCGTAATTTGCGCCCTGTTCGTAAGTGATGACATCAGGCTCCCAGGACTTGCGGCGGAAGTTGCGCGGCAGCCTCGGCCAGTCCCTCTTGTGCCTTGACAGCCGGATTGCGCCCCAAGGCAGGTCCTGCTCTCTGGCGAATTCGCAGATGTTGTGAGGGTTGTCGAATGACGCCACGAGGAAGAAAGGCTTGTCGTGACTGCCGTTGAGGTAGTCTATGCAGGCCTCTGCCAGGCCGTTGTCATCGTGGGGATAGATTTTGCGGAATCCGTATACTCCGTCCGGCACCGAGCCTTGCGGGCCGACATGCCATTTGCCGCCGTAGGCGCATTCATAGCCGGCTGCGCTGACGAATGTCCCGAGCGTCCGTCCTGCCAGTGAATCCGGCAGGGGAGCGGCGTTGCGTATCATGCCGATTTCGTCCGGATAGTGCCCGGTGAACATCGCGGCCCTCGACGGACCGCTGACGGGGGCGGTGCAGTAGGCGTTGGTGAAGCGGATGCCCCGGTCGGCGAGTCGGTCGAGGGCGGGGGTCTCCACATACGGATTGCCGGCACAGGACATGGCTGACGCCGTCTGCTGGTCAGTGATTATCAGGACGATGTCCGGCTTCTGCACCGGAGTCTTGCCTGCGGCGTCCGGAGCCTCCTGCGCACCGGCAGCGGCAGATGCGCAGGTCATGGTCATCAGAGGTAAGAGTTTTTTCATCTCTGTCGTCAGTTGAAATACTTCCTGTACAATTTACGGCTCGCCTTGACGGGATTGCCCTGAGGGACAGCAGGATAGACGGTGCGGTCCTCAGTCGCCCAACGCCATTCAAAGTCGAAACTCCAGCGGTTGAATGCCTTGATGTCGTATTGGTTGCCGCTCTCGAGCGCACTGCGCAGTCCGGAGAGGAAATGCTCCCAACGCGGTTTGTAGTAGTTCTTGATGAGACCAGAATAGGAACGCCCTGCGTAGTCTGTCAGACTGCTGCCTTTCTGCCCCCAGCAGGTGAGCAGCAGCCTTGCGTCCCGTTCAAACCATTCCTGTTCCTCGGCTGTAGTGCCGTGGCTGCGTGCATCGGCAATCCATTTGCCGAGCAGGAAATATGCATCTGTCGCGCAGAGCATATCGAGGTCATCGAGGATGTCGAGCATGCGCTCCGAACTACTGGCCAAGGCGGTCGCGTCTCCGGACTTGTATGCGGCGACGGCATTCTGGAACTGGTCTGTGAATTCGTTCTCCAGCCACTGACGGGCGATATTCACGCAGTCAAATCTGTATGAAGCGTCGTCCGAGCGTCTGGACCTGACGAGATGTCCCCAGGCTATGCCGAGAGAGTCATTGTCGTAGCAGTAAGTCTTGCGCCATTTGCTCCAGCCCTCCATATTGGGGCGTGCAGGCACGGTCATGGCCCTGTCGCGGGATTTCTGCCTGTGGCAGTTCGCTCCGAGCACCTTCCATGCTTCGCGATACTCCTTATCCTCCTTGCCGGAATGCCTGTCCGCCACTTTCTCTATATAATCCATGCCTCTGGCACCGCCCTCCCAGGCACGCGAGAGGACATACTCCCACATTGGAGGGTCTACGCCGAGGCCTTCGAGAGTACCGCCTATGCCGACAAATCCCGGACCTGCCTCCTGGAATGCGCGGTCGATTCTGCGTTCGACATCCAGCAGGTCGCCGGAAATCATGGTGTTGCCTCCGAAGTTGCCGAGGTAGGACCAGATGAAGTCCTGCCCGTGGAACGAGTCGGTCTCCCTATATACTTCCGTGTCTTCGCAATAGTAGTCGAGCATGAGCAACTTGCCCTTGGGAACGGGGGAGAGGTAGGCCTCCACACGCTCCGGAGTCCATTTGTTCTTCATATAGAAGAATAGCCAGCCCATCTGGAGCCATATCGCTTCCGGGTCGCTCTGCGCCATGGCGTCATAGGTCATCCTGGCGGCCTCCGCGAGATATTCCGGCTCCCAACTCGGGGGATCTACCTCGTTGAAAGGGTCTACGCCGTAGATATGGCTGACATCGCCGAGCAGCTCTCTCTGCTTGGCGAGGAATGCGGTCTGTATCTTGACAAACAGCGGGTCTGTCGGGCTGAGATACCAGCAGCTGTAATCCTCGGGGAATCCGCTCCATTTCGACAGCCGGCGAATGTCGGCTTTGGGAAACAGTTCCTTGAGTCTGCCCGGGACATGCCCGTTGAATGAACCGAGAATAGGGGATATGCCGAGCTCGGTCTCACGCGCCACGATGCGCTTCTGGAGTTCGAGCTGGGAATCTATCCAGGACTGGGGCAGCGGACCGTGCCAGGAATCGATGTTGCTCATCCTGTGCCAGGGCAGATAAGCCGCTCCGGTGAAATACTCCCGGGTCTCGTCTGCGCTCATGCCGAAATCGGTCCACACCTGCTGCCAGATAGCCTCCTGACCTGTATTGGCCAATGCCATAGTGACACCGTTCAACGCCATCCAGTCGATGAGCCTCTCCCAGTCCTCCCATCTCCACCATGCGAGCGAATAGCCGAATGTGCAGTAATTCAGGAAGAATCTGTCTCTCAACAATGCGTTGCGCGTGATTGGGCTTTTGGGCAGCGGCAGACGCCGGGGCTCCCGGACTTCGTCGCGTGCGTACCAGCTCACGGTCACATTGCAGCATTCATTGAGGTAGGTATTGAGGCCGACG
>CAZKRZ010000054.1:0-8563 GCA_964555325.1 uncultured Muribaculaceae bacterium | reverse complement strand
GGAGGGACCTACAGAACCATCATAAATGCAGCTGTTTTCATCATTCTGGAAACGGCTGCTTTGGCTATGTTGACCCACCATAACGACCTGCAGCGCATCTGGCTCTCAAGGGCTTCGCACAGGTTTATGGCATGGGCATGGGGCGGCAGCGAGAGCATCCGACATTATTTCTCGCTCAACAAGACCAACGAGGAACTCGCGGAGAACAATTTCCGCCTGCAGGAGAGGGTGAACGCCCTTGAAGCTGCCGTACGCGCACACACGGCGGACAGTCTGTCCTCAACTATCCCCAACAACGGAAACTACATTTACACCCCGGCGACCATTGTCAAGATAAGCCGCAACAGGGCGCACAACTATTTCATTATTGACAAGGGGTCGGAGGACGGCATTCATCCGCAGACAGGTGTGATTACCGCAGACGGAGCGGTCGGAGTGATAGATGCCGTGGACAAGCATTATTCCTACGGTCTGTCATTCATCAACAGCAACAGCAGCGTGAGTTCGCGCATAGGACGCGAGGGCCCTGTCGGGCGGCTGTCGTGGAGCGGCAATTCCGCGAGAAAGGCTGTATTGAAAGACATCCCCCTGCAGAACAGGTTCGAGCAGGGCGATACGGTATGGACGAGCGGATTCTCCGAAATATTCCCCCCGGACATTCCGCTGGGCACGGTGGAGGATTCGCGCATCGTCGGAGGTGCCGTATATGAGGTCAGTGTCAATCTCTTGCAGGACTTCTCGTCCGTGAGGTATGTCACTGTAGTGTACAACAGCGCAAGGGATGAGATAAAGTTCCTGGAGAATCTGGAAGAGGAGGCTGCACGATGAATAGGAAAGACTTTACTATCACATACATAGCCTTGCTGATAGCGCAGATTTTCATCTGCAATTATCTCAACCTATCCCAGTTTATCACGCTGAATGTGCTGCCGCTGATGATATTGATGCTGCCGATTTCCTGCAGCACGGTCTCGGCAATGATTATGGCGTTTGTGACAGGGCTTACCCTCGACCTGCTCAGCGACGGAGTGGCAGGCCTGAACGCATTCGCGCTCGTGCCGGCAGCCCTGTGCAGAGAAGGTATCATACGCATAGTATTCGGCAACGAGGTATTCGCCCGAAAAGAAAATATATCGTCAGGCAAGCACGGACCGGGCAAGATGCTGCTCGCAAGCCTGCTCATACAGGCTGTCTTCCTGGTGGTGTATATCTGGGCGGACGGAGCCGGCACCCGCCCTCTATGGCACAATGCGCTGAGATTCCTGCTGTCGCTAATAGTTACCGGATTTATAGCACTGCCTATAACAAGGCTGCTGACCGCTGACAGAATGGAATGAAGACAGACAGGCACATAAAGTTAATCATCGGTGTATGCGCTGTCGCCACCATTCTTGTCGTCAAACTGTTCGGGATACAGATCATCAACAGGAGCTACAAGGAAGACGCAGCCAACAACTCCATGGTATACGAGACCGTGTACCCTACCCGTGGCATCATCTATGACAGGAACGGCAGGATACTCGTAGGCAATACCGTGGCGTACGACATCATGGTGACTCCGAGGACTGTGGGCGCATTCGACACGCTCACTCTCGCCAATGTCCTCAATGTCAGTCCGGATTTCATCAGAGGCAAGATGGACGAATACCGCAGGTACCGCAGCCGCATCGGATACCAGTCCGTGGTCATGCTCAAGAAGGTACCGCCGGAGGTATATGTCAAGTTCACGGAGCTGCAATACAAGTTTCCCGGGTTCTCGGGGCAGATGAGAAGCATACGCGAATATCCTTTCAATGCCGGAGGCAACCTGCTGGGCTATGTCTCCGAGGCAAGCGCCGAAGACATCAAGGCTCATCCGGGAGAATACCGTCCGGGTGATTATATAGGCAAGACCGGTATAGAGGCCGTCCGCGAAAAGGAACTGCGCGGAGAAAAAGGCTACAAGGTGTATCTGCGCAATTCCCGCAATCAGATACAGAGCCCCTACAACGGGGGCGAACTCGACCGCGAGGCCGTCCCGGGCAAAGACATAGTCACGACCATAGACGCCGAACTCCAGCAATACGGGCAGGAACTGATGAAGAACAAGGTCGGCAGTCTCGTAGCGATAGAGCCGGAGACCGGAGAGATACTCGCCATGGTGTCCAGCCCCGGTATCGATGTGGACAAACTCGCGGACATATCGCGTTACTACAACGAAATAGCCGGTGACAAGTACAAGCCGATGTTTAACCGTACCGTGCAGGCGTCCTACCCTCCCGGCTCGGTATTCAAACTCGTGAACGGGCTCATTGCATTGGAAGAGGATGTCATAACCCCTGCCAGTTCTTTCCCCTGCAGCCACGGATACATGTACGGAGGTGGACACAAGCTCGGATGCCACACCCACCGCTCACCGCTGGACCTGAATGAGGCTATAATGATGTCCTGCAACGGATACTTCTGCTACGCATTCAGATATGTACTCGAAAACCGCAGGAAATACGCCTCCACCGCCGATGCGTTCGATGCATGGAGGGATTATGTCTGCAGTTTCGGGCTCGGCCAGAAGCTCGGCAGTGACTTCCCGTCGGAACTCGGCGGCAACATCCCCACCAGCAAATACTACAACCGCATCTACGGCAAGAACGGCTGGAGATTCTCCACTATCATATCTCTGTCCATCGGCCAGGGAGAGATAGGCGCCACACCCCTGCAGATAGCCAACCTCAGCGCAATAATGGCCAACAGGGGCTGGTACCGTATCCCTCACATTATCAAGGACTCGGAGGGTGTGGAAATAGATGCCAAATACAAGGAGCGCAACTACACCCTCGTAGATACCAGCAACTTCTACAAGGTCATAGACGGCATGTGGAGGGCGGTGAATGCCCCGGCAGGCTCTGGTAACACAGCACGCGTGGCGGCAGTGCCGGGGCTGGACATCTGCGGCAAGACCGGCACGGCGCAGAATCCGCGCGGAGACGACAATTCCGTATTCCTCTGCTTCGCCCCCAAGGACAATCCCAAGATAGCGGTCGCAGCCTATGTGGAGAATGCCGGATTCGGAGCCACTTGGGCATGCCCTATAGCCTCCCTGCTGGTGGAAAAATATCTCAACGGAGAGATCGGTGAAGACAGGAAATGGACGGAAGAGAGAATACTCAACGCCGATCTGCTGCACAAGGTAAAGACTGACTGATGATGTATATTGGTTCCGGGAACAGAGGGCTCAAGCAGAGCGTGGACTGGTGGCTGGTAGCGTGCTATCTGCTGCTGGTGCTGATAGGCTGGCTCAATATATACGCCGCCTCGCACGGCACGGACACAGGATCAATCCTGAGTTTTGCCACGAGGAGCGGCAAGCAGTTTGTGTGGATACTCATATCATCGAGCGTCGCGGCGCTAATACTCTTTGTATTCAATCCGCGACTATGGGAAGTGCTGTCGATACCAGCCTACGGGGTGGTACTGATATTGCTGGTCGCGGTGATATTCATGAGTTCGGACATCAAGGGCTCGCATTCGTGGTTCAGCCTCGGACCGGTGAGTTTCCAACCGGCTGAAATATCGAAGATTACGACATCTTTAGTGCTCGCGACCGTCATGAGCCAACAGAATTTCAAGATGACCCGCATCAAGGATTTCCTGCTGATGGCGGCGGTCATCCTGATACCGATGGCGGTCATTGTCGCTGAGTCAGAGACCGGCTCTGCATTAGTATATGTGGGATTTATATTCGTATTGTACAGGGAGCAGTTGTCCGGCTGGTTCATCATGAGCATCTGCGGACTGATACTGACATTCATACTTACACTTGTTGCATCCACTTACGTGGCGACATTGACGGCACTCGTCGCCATTTCGCTATGCTACAGCCTGCACAACAGGCGCATACGCAGATGGTTGTTCAGGGAAGTGCCGATATTCATATTGCTCGGACTGCTACCAACGATATGGCATTCTATCGGAGGAGAGAGCACGGAGGGCATTCTAACCGTCATCACTCCGGGGAGGATACTGCTCGGTCTGACGCTGGCTGCAATCCCCGTGCTGGCAATCATCGCCCTCCAGAAGAAGAAACTGTCCACCATGATAGCCGTGCTCGCCGTCTTAGTCGGACTAGCGACGACATATTCCACGCAATTCGTATTCGACAATGTGCTGAAAGACCACCAGCGCAACCGCATCGAAGTGCTGCTCGGACTCAAGGACGACCCTGCCGGCGCAGGCTACAATGTAGCGCAGTCCAAGATAGCCATAGGCTCGGGCGGACTGTTCGGCAAAGGCTATCTCGGCGGCACGCAGACCACCTACGGATTTGTGCCGGAGCAGAGCACGGACTTTATATTCTGCACCGTCGGTGAGGAGTGGGGCTTTGTGGGATGCCTCGTCGTCATCATGCTGTATGTCATACTGATTGTGCGCATCATCCTCGATGCGGAGAAATGCCGGGAGACATTCTCCAGGATATACGGCTATTGTGTAGCAAGTATCATATTCATGCACATGTTCATCAATATAGGCATGACAGTGGGGCTGATGCCAGTCATCGGCATCCCGTTGCCGCTGCTCAGTTACGGTGGATCGTCCCTGCTCGGGTTTACGGTGCTGATATTCATATTTCTCGCCCTTTACAGGCAGGAGAACAAGTATTTTTGAGTATCTTTGCAGTATTGCCTTGGTGGTGGAATGGTAGACACGAGGGACTTAAAATCCCTTGGGCAGTAATGTCCGTGTGAGTTCGAGTCTCATCCGAGGCACAATCAATTGGTCTTATGCCTGTCAGTACCGAAATCGATCTGGCGGGCATTGCTTTTTACCCTGCCGCCAAAACGCCCGAATGTATATATCACTCCTATCTCTACCCTGGATATGGGAGTCATGGTAGTTGTCAGCACCTTATATCCCGAAGCCTCTATCTCACGCACATCCTTGCGGTACTTTTGCCACGGTCTGTCCACGGAGAGATACAAGTCGAAATCACCCAGTTCCTGTGATATGCCGACAGATCCGCGCAGGATATTATGAAATCTTGTCGCCTGCGCGTCAAAGGTCTTGGCCATATCGGGGTTGCACCATGTGGCATTTACCGACAATTCTGCGCCCTCCCACAGATCGGCATCAAGCACGAAATGGACAAAGAAATCAAACGACTGTATCGGCTCACCATCCCAGTCATAGCGGTACCAGGCGCACCCGGGAGACAGATCGAGGCTCAGAGAGCCGGACGGACGCCATATAGCGCCTGCATTGGCACGCCATGAGCGCATTTTGCCGGAATTGGCATAGGATGACAGGATTGAGCCATCATCGGAGACAGTAACTCTTCCATACGCCCCGTCATCGCTCCAGTTACGCACAATCATGGCGTTGAAGGACAGTTTCATGCCACGCATATATCTGTATACCAACACGGCATTGTTACCGACCTGCGCCTTGATTGCACCGTTGCCCTGCACGACGGTACCTGCCTTGGAAGAATCCGCATAATTGTTGAGCCAGTCCAAATCGGGGCGGAAAATGGAGCGGCTGTACGAGATACGGAAGCTGCTCGATGACGAGGCAAACCAGTCCACAGCGGCATTGCAGCTGATATTGCCATATCTGCGGATGTCTTCGGTCCTGTCATAACTCATCCTTGCAGACATGCGGATGCGCCCGGGGCTATATGAGACATTCCCCTCCACGGAGGCAATCCTCTGCGGATAATCCAGCAAGGACAGCCCTGCAGACTCGCTCGCATAATGGCGGTATTTGTAGCCGGCCCTCATATAATAGTTGAATGCCGGCGAGAGTCTATGGGAAAAATCGGCATTGATGCCGGATTCAAAGGACCGGGTCACATTGTCCGACAGCATGCCGTCTATATCTCTGACATTGGATGTCTTGCCGCCGGCAAATCCGGCCTGCACTGTCAGCAGTTTCTTGCCTCCGCCGGCAAAATCCCTCTGCCATGCGAGACCTGCATTCCAATTGTCCGTCACGGCATCCAGCGAAGAAACGGCAGCCTCCGGATAAAAATACGAACGGGATTCCTGCTCCGCATCACTATGCCCATACCCTGCGTCCACGAACAACACATCTTTACGGCCTATGTCATAACTGGATCTCAATGTCAAGGCGTGTCCCAATGCGGTATCTTTGCCCAAAGTATCATAGGCCTCGTAAACGACCGACGGATCAGTGAGCGACTTGCGGACGGAACTCTCCATAGAGCGTCTCGCATCCCTGTATGAGGGGCTGTAGTGCACGGATGCGATTGTACGCCCGAGTTTGGTAGTAGCCCTCACTGCCGCATCCGCGCCCTCTCCGTCAGCCCAGTCAGCATCCAGCCGTCCGGACATAAAATCCATCAGATCCTCGTCCGTCCGGATGTCAAGCACCGCGGAATATGAGGCATAACGGCCTGTAGGCGCCGTATTGAGACTGACGGAAGAGAGATTGCGCCCACGCAGCAACTCTGAGACATAATCGAGATTGCCGTCCTCAAGAATGAGGCTGCGGCGTCCATTCACCGTAATGGCAAAACTGCCTGTCTGCACTGATACGGATTTGCCGAGAGGATCGACGCGCACCAGGGGCAGGCGTTGCAGTATATCCTTGAGAGGGAGTTCGCGCAGCAGCGAGTCCCCCGCGACATCGAGCGTTATCTCGCCCTTGTCCATCGTAAGGCCGGAGCCTTTGGCGCTGACCACGGCTGCATCTATAACGGTCACGTCCTGCGCCAGTGCCAAAGTACCCAGCGATAACACGATACTACTCAACAATAGTCTCTTCAACATACCTGCCTCCTTCGTTCACAAGCGTATCCACAGTGCTTAACTTCAAACTTCTTGGCAAATGCTACCAGTGACAGGGTCGTCAATAATGCCACGGCGGTAAAATTTTTCTTCTTCGTTGCAAAAATAATTTAGTTACTAATGTCAATAAAAAACTCTTCCTCTTAAAAAAGAGGAAACATAAACTCCTATTTAATTGATTATTCGGGAAGCCAGTTAAAATGACAGCCCTCAGGCAAAGGCGTATCTATCAGGATCGCCCCCTCCCTACCCTTCTCTCCGAAAACACGTACCGCCTCCCAGGGCTGCATGATTATGACCGTCTTTCCGCCCAATTCCCCGAAGACCCAATCTCCAAAACTCTCCACCTCAGCATCCTTTATAACCAAGGGATTATGTGGCAAAGGCTGTCTATTGGAGGCATTCACATAGACTGCAAGAGCGACAAGCGGTACAATCAAGGCGTAAGAAAGCAACTTCACCGGCCGGGAATGCCTGCAGGACATCATCTTGATCCGACTACGGAGTTCACTGCCGCCAAGGTCGCTCGTGATGTCATATCCGCAACGCTCCGCAACAGTCTTGATGAGCATATACTGATACTCGCGAACATCTGTACCGCCTTTCAGGACAGCGGTGTCCGCCTCATATTCATGCAATGTACGCAAGTCAGCACGCATCAGCCAGATTACCGGATTGAACCACTGGACTATCGTATAAATGTCCATCAACAGCACATCGACCGAATGCAGGCATGACGCATGCGCCTTTTCATGGTCCAAAACCGCCTTGCGGCCCATATCCTTTCGGGAGACCACCACATAGCGCATCCAGTTGAATGGAGACATATTGTCATCACCCGCACATACTACAGTCCAGCGCTTTCCTCTCTCCACCACGCTGCCACGGCGTATAATCCTCATAACGCCACGATACGAGCATAACACCCGCACCAGGACCGCCACCGCACCTATGCAATACAGATAAAACGGAATGTAATACATAGAGAACGGATTTGCCTGCTCGACAATGTGCCGGGACAATACGACAGCATCCTCATAAGGTCTGTAAACAACGCCCGCAATGGCATCCAGCGATGCAACTCCCCTTTGCACGCAAAAAAACATCGGCAGCAGCACGACCAAGACAGGCACTGCAAGGAGCATCACCCTATTGACACGATGAAATGTCTCCCGCCCCATCAGCAGACGGTATACTAAGTAGAATGCGGCGAGTATCACCGCCACCTTGACTTGGTATTCTACAAAAGGAAACATCTCACTCAATAAAAAATGTAGGAGAGAAGCCACCGAATCATCTCTCCTACAAATATACAATTTTTTCGTTCTCGCGGAACTATTTTATTTAATTATGCTAAAAAGTGCATCCTCACTCCTTGACAACGAGTATCGACAACTCGTACAGCATATAGAGTGGCAGGAATACCACCATTAGAGTGAACGGATCTCCGGAAGGTGTGATAGCAGCAGCCAAAATCAAGAGCACTGCCACAGCCACCTTGCGGTACTGCTTCAAGAAATCCTTGTGCAATATACCCATGGATGAGAGCACCCACGCCAGCATAGGTATCTCGAAGACTATTCCCATGACGAATACGAGCGTCAGGAAGTTGCTCATATACGAGTTGAGGGAAATCTGATTGACGATAGAGCCACCCACCTGATACTCAGTCAGAAAGCGGAATGTCAGCGGAAACACCACCGTATATCCTATTGCGCAGCCGACATAGAAAAGCAGACCGCCGCACACAAAGGCCCTCTTGACTCCACGCTGCTCGTTAG
>CAZKRZ010000053.1:0-8592 GCA_964555325.1 uncultured Muribaculaceae bacterium | reverse complement strand
ATTACCCCTTAGTCGTTTAAGGGATAATCATTATTATATATTATTGCAATTATTCTATTCTACTTTACAGAACAACAGCACCGCCCTGACGCTCTGTAATATTCATTTCGTACATCATAGACAGAACTTTTGTTCCTTCTGTCATATCATAACCCATTACGTTAATACATTTTTCTTCAGATACTACACTAATGCCAGTACGATCAGCCGCCCCGTTGAAATACTCACATAATACCCGATACCCTTCTTTTGCTGCATCCTCGTAATGTTTTACGCCAGCTTTATATATTTCATATGCTTTTTCACCCTGTCCGAATCTCTCAACTGTTTCCTCTGCAATAATCTGAAAAATACTCATTTTGTTATCCTCCTGTTTTAAGTTGTGTTTTTTTGTTTTTCGTTCCTTGCTATGCTTGTATTATACGAGTAGAACAAAATAATGTCAAGAGTTATTTTTAAATTTTTAAAATTATTTTTTTCTACTTGTTTTTGTGGTGTTTTCCGGCACGCTATTATATATATTATATACAATAAAAGAATATAAATTTGTTTTAATATTCTTTTATGTTTCTTATATGTTTTTCTATATATTCTATTTGTTTTTTTCTTATACAAAAATTTATATTCTACTGTTTTATGCCACCCTCCAGAATGATCACAATATAGATCTTTTTCAGATTCTAGGATCATGGTGACTGCATAATGGGAAAGAAGAAGGAAGAAAAGGAAAAGAGCGGAAAAGGGAAATAATTTTTTCTCATTTTCTTTTTTCAAAAATCACACCGAACACGAAACTGCACAAAATCCTGGTTTTATCTCAGATTTTCTAAACCTGGCAATAGTCCAAGGAATCCGCAGCAGATCCCAGACGGGGGATTGTACCCCATATCCGCCCGAATATTACTTAAGTTCAAAAAGTAATATTCATTTTGTCGTGCCATGAAATCCCACAACTATCGTATTTTGCAAGTTGACAAAAATAATTATTGACAAACCGGTTGATCTGGTGTATAGTGGGGGGTATGAAAACATTTATAGAGTGAATCCGGTTCTCCCCAATCCCCTTCGAGGTCAATCTCAATCTCACCTCTCAAAAACTACCTCGAACAACACCTCGAAAAGACACGACAATCATCGTACTTACAGAGTTTTTCAAATACTATAAAATCATACAAAATCTGGTAATTGCATCTCCGAATCCATTGATTTATAAGGCTTTTACCGAGATTTCAAAAAAATCTTAATTTTCACATATTTTCGATGTCTTATCAAACCATTCCCAACCAACAAAAGAAAAAGAAAATCCTTTATTTATCGGCGTTTTACAGCTTTTCGCTACTATTTCTCACCGAACTCACAAAAATTAAATCCAATGATATGATCTGGAAACGGTATATGTGGCAAAATTTAGTTAAAAATATCCTCTATAATTGTCTATACTAACGTATAGCCAATTATATAAATATTTATATATATTATTGTTTTTATGATTATATATAAATAATAAAAGTATATATTATAATATATATATTATATAATAATAGAGTTCTCAGTTTTGTTGGTTGGTTTAAGGTAGAATAAAATAAACTCTTGACATTATCTTAAAATAGTGTATAATGAGATTGTAGCGTTAAATAAATTTATTTTGCTATACTAGCAATGGCTTTTTGGAGGATTTAGCCATTGTTGTTTTATTGCATAAGTAGAATAAAATAAATACACAGGAGTAAATAAACTTAATGATAAAATCGAGTACCGATGTGTTAGGGTGCTTTTGGCTTCCTCCGCATTTTTATAAATTGTGTTCGAGTGGTGTTGATCAGAATACTGTCAAGCCATACCCGACACATGATACAGGAAACAAAAAATATTTTCAAAACTATATATTGCCACAATTAAAAACAAAAGCTGTTCCGTATAAAGACGGCAAAAAGTATTTAAGAAAATCAAAATCATTCGGTGAAGGTTTCTGCAGTGTTGTAAATGACGCATTGCATGAAATATATAAAAATCGAAAAGGTTATGTATTCTCTCAGGATCAGTTAATCGAGATTCTAAAATTTATGCCGGATGTAAATGTGTCGTATAGCAATGAAATGTACTTTGTTTGGAAATAATTGACAGAAAGGTAAATAGGACAAAAATGAATTATCAGGACAGAATCTTTGAGAGTATTGAAGCACACAAAGAAGCTATTCGGAAAGCTGAAAATGCGAGAAAGGAAAAACCCACAAATGCAGATTTGAAAGAAACAGTAAAGATATTTGATGACTTTGGAATTGAAATGCAAGTTTCGGATATCCCCGATCTTCCTTCTGCATATGAACTTGAAAAATGGCGTGTAAAGAAAATAACAGAATATTTAGATTCGCGCAGTTCACGCTAGGAGGATTTAGGTGAAAAAGTTACAACAATTTTACATAATGAAACTCTCTTCAAATAGATTGGAGAAGTTCAATTATCATTTGAAAAGGATTCTGGGTAATACTGGCACTCATATAAAAGAGATTCGCAGTAACGGTGAACTTATTGCCCTGGGTGATAACCAAGCACTCAGGACGATTCGTTCAATAAGGTATGAACGTAATCCAAACAGTTTGCAGTATAATCCAGACGTTTTAGATCAATTATATGAAAATAAGCGAGAATTAAAGAAGCTGCCATTTTCTGATACAGTAAAAAAACAAATTTCAATCATAAATGCAAAGATTGATGAAATGTTATTTGTTCCGGAATATGTATCAGTTGTTATTGATGATATAGCACATTATAAAAAAATAATTAAAAATGGATTATAAATACGTGCGGCTGATGTGTTCTGCTGGACAGGCAAGAGTAAATACTGTGATACTTGTCCGTGAGGATTATGAAGCAGAATTAAAAAAGCGATTACGTTGTGGAGCAAAAAGTGTAAAAATTACCAAAAATAAATATAACGCTTATTTTGCCCTCTCTTCATCTTCTACCTACCTGATCCCCAAACCTAATGTATTACTTATTGGGGACTGTGAAATTGAAATGGAAAAACGGGTGGATTGGATTTCAAAAATCCCTCCAGAAGAAAAAAATAAATTATCAAATAATGAACGTGTCAATGAGAAAGTCACAACATTGCTTTTTAATTTGTTTGATGGTTGTGGGGCTGTGTCTGTGGAATTTGCAAAACGAGTTGCTGAAGCCCTTGAACTGGATTATATACCGGCTGCATTTTGTATCAGATGTGCCTATGTAAAAGGTATGGTCTTTGTGGTTGATTTTAAACAATACGCCAGGGAACTTGGAATTATATTCCAGAAGGATTTATATGGCGTTGATCAGAAGATTGAAGATATGGACATGATTTTAACCAAATCTCAGTTTAAGCTGTACAATGCTTATGATTCGATGGAGGATTATTATAGACTTTGTGAAGATAATGGTATTCTGTGGGGTGTTACAAAGGTTACGCCAAAAGAGGATGATACTTATTTTCGTTCAAACTATCAGTTCTGCCAAGCTATAGATCTCAGAAAAGATGAAGATGTTGCCGAACTCTGCCAACCAACAGTAGAATGGTTAAGTGGGATTTGTGGTAATGACGTAAACCGCACACTTCTTTTTTTGCTTGGTCGTATGCTTGAAAAGCCAGATGTAGATTACAATAATATTTTAAATCTAACAAGTGACAATGTGGCAAAAGCCCTTATACTTAATCGCAGTATGATAGATGAAGAATATATCAAAAATACAGTGATTATGAGTGTCAATAAAAAAATACGTGAATCGTATCTTGGAAAACTGGTGCTGGATGGTAATTTTAGTGTTATGATTCCAGACATGTATGCTTTTATGCAACACGCATTTGGTCAAACAGTCACCGGCGCACTCAAGGAGTTTGAGCATTATTCACATTTTTGGAATCAAAGAGGTAAAACCGAAGTCGTTGCCATGCGATCTCCGCTTACTTGGCGATCAGAAGTGAATAAACTTAATTTGAAAAGCAATGAATTAACTGAAAAATGGTTTAAATATCTGACAAGTGGCATCGTCTATAACGTTTGGGGCTGTGATTGCATAATTCATGCCGATTCAGACTTCGACGGTGATATTGTAGCTACAACCGACAATCCAGTATTCCTTCGCTGTAGGTATGATAACCTTCCTATCACCTATACAAAGTCAACGGTTGATAAGGAATTTATCAAAGAAGATGAATTATATCTTGCAGATATTCAGTCATTCAATAGTGAAATTGGTTCTATCACAAATATTTCCACATCATTTTACGAATTGTTATCGAAATATGAGGATAATCCAGATTCCAAAGAAGCAAAAGAGATACTTGAACGTTTAAAGTTAATTCGTAAGTCTCAGGGTGACTCTATTGACAAGGCAAAGGGAATTAAAATTGAACCAATGCCGAAACATTGGACAAAAACAGTTAAAAAGAAACCAGATGATATTGAAATTACTGTGTTTGACTTTATAAATTCTATTGTTGCAGATAGAAAACCATATTTTTTCAGATACCTTTATCCAAAAGAGAATGCAAAATATATGGAATATCGCAAAAAAGAGAATGATTACTGTGAGGAACAGTTCTTTAGGACTCTTGATGAACTTCTGGCTCTCCCGGATTCGGAATTATCAACCAGTGAACTAAACTACAAGTACAATAAATACTTGCGTTATATCCCACTCATTGATTATGGTGGTCGTATGAATAAAGTGTGTCACTACATGGAAGATCATCTTGCAGAGATAAAACGACTTAGAAGAAAACACACATCGGAAGATGTTCTGAGTTTGATGTACAGTGGGAACAATCAGAATTTTTGTGATGAAGATGTTGCCCTTATGAATGAATTTTACTTGGCATATAAAAAAGCAAAAGAAAAATTCAAAAAGTCACAGAGAAATGATTTTGATGATTCTAATTCTGCCACAAATACATTTAATACAAAGGTAAAAGATATTCGTGAGCAAATTTCCGAAAAGATTTCTTCGTCTGTAGAATATCAGTGCGATCTTGCCATTTATATTTCTTATGAGCTGCATCCAAGTAGGACAAAAGATTTCTGTTGGGAGCTATTTGGCAACCAAATCATAAAAAATATAGAATGTAATTCTTCCACTCCTGCCCTTCTCCCAGTTCCGGCAAAGGATGGGGATATAGAGTATTTAGGAAAGAGGTATAAGACAATGGAGGTAAATTTATGATTTATTTTGATGAATTGTCCGTTGCGAAAGGGATGGAAGAAAAACAGTCTTTTAGTAATGGATATAGTAAAGTTGAACTGCTTATATATGCGAAATATTTAAAATACAAAAAAGTAACGGAAGCTGGTATTGATTATAATACGGTTTCCGCCACGCAATTAGATCGGTATAACCATGAAGTTGAAATGGAACTACGGGCATTTTGCGAAAGGTGCTGCTGTACTTTTAACTATACAGTGGATTATCAAGATATTGACTATGCTGTGAACCGATCCAGCCTTTGCCGCTTCCCATTACACAAAAGGAATGGGATGCTATACAGAGTGTTCCAAATGAGAAATATCAGAGAATGTTATTTATCATGTTGGTTGATGCGAAGTATTACAGATATTTCAATTCTTCAGTAGAAGGAAATAATGAAATCTCAGAAGATACTACCTTTTATGTACGTATGACACGCTCAGAGATTCAGAAATTGGCACGAGTAAAGTATGATAGTCCATCAGAAAAAACATTCTTTCTTGGCTGTATCAATCGTAAAGGGTTGTTTGGGATTTCTGAGAATAGATCACGAACTTGGTATATTAAATTTGCTGACACATCTGATGAAGATGTAATTGAGTATATCACTGACTATGAACATTTGGCACTTTATTATGAAAAACTTATTGGTGGAAAAATTGGTCAGTGTGAATATTGTAAAAAATTATTCCGGCAAAGTAAAACTAAACCATCTGACTATTGTTATAAACATCGTGGTTATAGAAAAAATGCAATTCGTATTGCGAAATGTGTTGATTGTGGACATGATTTTTCTACTGCTTCAAATGATCGAAATAAAGTTAGGTGTTCGACTTGCCAAAAAATATATAGAAAACGCTATAAACACGAACTATATTTAAAGAAAAAGCGAAATTAGACAGACGCTTTTAAAATTCTCAAACCTCTGTAAAGCGATAACCAACGTTATTACAGAGGTTTATTTATGTGTACCACCTCTTATGGAAAAGGGAATAAAAGCGAAATTCTATTTCTTTTTCATTATCCGTGTAACAGTCAAAAATTAAAAAGGAGATACAATGAATCCGCAATACAGCAAGCTAGAAAGTGAGACTGATTACGAGTATGGTCTTAGGTTAATCTCTATCAAAGTCGAGGAAAAGCCTGATGATTTGGATTGGGAAGATATTGTCACGCTTTTGAATTTAGACTGTCATAGGGATAGTTTACGAAAAGCTGCAAATGTAACTGAATATTCTGGTTACAGAGTAATGCAGTATTTTAAAGAAAAGTTGGAAGCTCAAAATCATGGTGACTCTGACAGTTATATTCGAGAACTTGAAGAAAAGAAGCAACAGCTCATAAAAGAACGTGCTAAACTTCATACAGAAAAACTTGAATATAATCGTTGGCTTCGTGAGGATGCCAGAGACGAACTGTTTGAGGAAAAAGTTCTTGCTGCTATAAAAGAGAACTTAAACAAAACTGATCCGCCACGTAAAGTAGGCGGCTTTCATACATCACGATTTGGTTTATTAAATATTGCAGACTGTCATTTTGGAAAAGATTTCAAAATTTACGGTCTTGATAACAGAATCATAAATGCGTATAGCCCTGAAATTTTTTTTATGAGAATGGAAACTCTCTATAATGAGGTTGTGGATTATGCTCACAAAGAAAATTTAACAGGTTTCAAAATATTTAATCTTGGGGATGCACTTGACGGATTTCTTAGGAACTCACAGCTCTGGACTCTTAGATATGGAGTTACTGAAAGTGCCGTCATATTTGGTGAGTATATGGGAAAATGGTTACGTGCATTATCTGGAGAATTTCAAATCGAATATTATCAGACATGTGGGAATCATGGAGAGCTTCGTCTGCTTGATGGGCGAAAGGGCGAACATCTACATGATAATATTGAAACGGTCACAGGTGGTATTATCCGTATGATAAATGAGGATAATCCGAATTTTGAATATATCGAGAATAAGTCCGGTTTTATTTTTACAGAAATTGCCGGGTATAATGTTATGGGTATTCATGGAGAAGTAAAGAATCTTCAAACTGCTCTAAAAGATTATTCTGACATATACGATGTTAAAATTGATTATTTGGTTGCCGGCCATAAACACCATTCAGAATTTAATAATTGTGGAGTAAGACGTGGTACAATAGGTGTTGGCTCTATTATTGGCATAGATGATTATTCTATGAGAATTAGGAAAACTGCTGACGCTACTGCTTCTTTCATTATTTTTGAAAATGGAAAGGGTAAAGTGGATGAACACACTTTTGTACTCAACTAAGAACACCAGCCAAATAGAAAACATCGAATATGTGACCTTTAAAGATATTGATGAAATTGTAAGTGCTTTGGAACAGGCTTCTTTCGTTCCTAATGATAATTATGATTCTGTAAAGTTATATGGTGATTCAGAATTTATTATTTCTGTTATGCGCCATATAATATCAAATGAAAGATACTCAGGCATTACTATAGCATCTATTGATATTACTTCTCCTGTTGTAGATCCGGTTTGTAAGGACGATTATGTTCTTTCTATCTACAATAATGAGTTATATATACAATCAGCCTGGAATGATGATTGTCTTTATATGAATGAAGCAAAATTTACGATTTGTCAGTCCGGAACGCCAGATTATATAATTAAAAATGTTATAAAATGTGGAACACCAGTAAAAATATGTATTTAAGTAGAAAAGAATAAATTACTATTGACAAATTCGATTTTATGTGTTATAGTATAGCTATAAACAAACAAGATATATAGGAACGGAAGTTACGAAATAATTCATAACTTCCAGATCCTATTTTTGAAAGTAGAATAAAATAAATATTGTCATGCGGATTAGAGCAGTGGTAGCTCGCTTGCCTCATAAGCAAGAGGTCGAGGGTTCAAATCCCCCATCCGCAACTCGCCTTTTTATGTTTTGTCCTATTATTTTTGTAGTGGGTGGCAGGGTTGAATAACATGAACTTCGGCTCTGTCATTTACATAATGAGCGTATAGCACAGTCTGGTTAATGCAATGGTCTGCAACACCATGATCGTTGGTTCAAATCCAACTATGCTCTTTTCAAGCACAAACAGCAATTTTTATTGTATTGGATATTACTCATACACAGTGCTTAGAGACACATACAGCAAAATTCTATATAACCAAAATGTCAAATTATTTAGGATGAATAAAGTGTCTAGTTTAAGGTCTAATAGCATAACGGTTAGTGCGCCGGACTGTCTCTCCGGTTATCAGGGTTCGATTCCCTGTTAGATCGTTCTGGGGCGTTGGACAAGCGGCTAAGTTACAGCCCTTTCACGGCTGCGAGATGGGTTCGATTCCCATACGCCCTACTACTGGTGAATCTGCA
>CAZKRZ010000052.1:0-8657 GCA_964555325.1 uncultured Muribaculaceae bacterium | reverse complement strand
GAGGGACACGGTCGGCATATCGAGGCCCTCCCTGAGGAGGTTGACGCCGATGAGCACATCGAAGAGACCGTTCTTGAAATCCTCGATAATCTCCACTCTCTCTGCGGTATCCACATCCGAATGAATGTATCTGCATCGCACGCCCATGCGGGCCATGTATTCGTCCAGCTCTTCCGCCATGCGCTTGGTGAGAGTGGTGACGAGCACGCGTTCATCCCTTTCCGTGCGTATCCTTATCTCTTCCATCAGGTTATCCACCTGGTGCTCAATGGGCCTGACCTCTATCGGAGGGTCGAGCAGTCCTGTCGGTCGGACGACCTGCTCGACCACGAGGCCGCCCGATTTCTCCAGTTCGTAATCGGAGGGCGTCGCGCTGACATAGACTTTCTGCCCTGTGAGATGCACGAATTCATCGAATGTCAGAGGGCGGTTGTCGGCGGCTGCCGGCAGGCGGAATCCGTAATCGACGAGCACCGCCTTGCGGCTATGGTCTCCTCCGAACATGGCATGTATCTGTGGCAGAGTCACATGGCTCTCGTCGATGAATGTCACGAAATCCTTGGGGAAATAGTCAATCAGGCAGAACGGCCTCTCTCCCGGGTTGCGCCCGTCAAAATAACGGGAATAGTTCTCTATGCCGGGGCAATAGCCCATCTCCTTGATCATCTCGAGGTCGTATTCGACCCTCTGTTTCAATCTCTTGGCTTCGAGGCCCTTGCCGACTTCCTCGAAATACTGCATTTGCCTGTACAGGTCGTCCTGTATCTGGCTGACGGCGCGTATGCCGCGCTCCTTGGTGGTGACGAAGTTGTTGGCAGGGTAGATGCTGATTTCGTCCACATCCTCCATTCTCGCTCCCGTTATCGGGTCGATGACGCTGATGGCGTCCACTTCGTCGCCGAAGAACTCTATCCTGACAGCATTGTCCGCACCGGCGAGGTACACATCTACAGTGTCGCCCTTGACGCGGAATGTACCGCGCTTGAACTCCACTTCTGTCCTGCTGTATAGGGCGTCTACAAGCCTGTACAGCAGTCCGGTAAGACTGCGCTGCTCGCCTCTCCTCACGGTGACCGTCTGCTCGTGGAAATCATCGGGATTGCCTATGCCGTAGAGACAGCTTACCGAAGAAATGACGATGACATCGCGTCTGCCGCTGAGCAGTGCCGATGCGGCAGACAGCCTCAGTTTCTCGATCTGGTCATTGATGCTGAGGTCCTTTTCGATATATGTATCGCTCGACGGAATGTATGCCTCCGGCTGGTAATAGTCGTAGTATGAGACAAAATATTCGACGGCATTGTTGGGAAAGAAAGACTTGAATTCACCATACAGCTGCGCAGCCAGAGTCTTGTTGTGGCTCAGGATGAGGGCAGGGCGTTGCAGGTTGTTTATGACATTCGCCATGGTGAATGTCTTGCCGGAGCCTGTGACACCGAGCAGGGTGATGTCATTCACACCGTCTTTGAGGGCGGAAGTGAGCTGCCGTATGGCTTCCGGCTGGTCTCCTCCCGGAGTGTAGTCTGATTTGAGTTCGAAATTCACAATATCAAATATATCACAAAGTCACGACAATTCCTCCGATTATCCATATTCCGGGCATCTTTAGACCGCCATAATCGAAATATTCCGTGGATGCGACATTGTCGGCGTTGATATACAGGCTGGCGACGCCTATGTCGTATGACAATCTGGCATTCAGTATGGTCCATGGATTGTAGCCTGTGACTTTCCCGTCCATGTCGCTGTAATTGCCGTTGCGGTCATAGTATGACAGTCCTGCGTGCAGCCCTGCGCGGCGTCCTATCCTCAAATCTGCCAGTAGCGAGCACTTGAGGCGCATGTAGTCGAGGGCGTATTTTGAAATGAGCCCGTCTGAGGATTTGTCGCAGTCTATCCACCCTCCGAGCAGCGTCATGCTATCGAGAATGCCTTGCCCCGGATGCCATGTGGCGCTGATGTCCGCTCCTACCGTGTTCATTACTGTAATCTGGCGGCATTCCCAGTCTGCGGCGGCGTGCTCGCGCACCCAGTCGATTGTATTCTCGCCACGTCGGCAGTAGATATCCGCATCGAAGTGCCAAAGCCTGCCTGTCCTGCGCAGGGCGGCTTTGACTGTGGTGGCATTCTCGGGTTCGAGTGACGGATTGCCTATGTATCCGGCGGCCGTATAATACAGGTCGGTGAATGTCGGCAGGCGCATTGTACGGGCGGTCATCAGATTGATGCGCGTCCGCGTGTCCGGTATCCAGTCTATACCCATGTCCCATAGAGGAGTGAATCCGTATGAGGAGAAATCGCCTGCTATAGAGGAGAATACGGCGAAATTCTCCCAGCGTTTGTAGTGGCGCAGGCGTATGTCGGCGCGTCTGCGGCTGTCTCTTTTGGTATAATACCTGCCGTCTATGCGTATAGGAGAGCCGAGTTCTTTACCGAGGACAGTGCTGGTTATGTCGCCATATTGATAATGCCCGCTGATGGTGGTTCGTCCGTTCCGCCAGGACCTGGATATGGCAGCATACGCCCCGTAAGTGTCGGTGAGGTGATAATTGAACGGGACTCTGTCCTCGCTCCCTCTGACCAGTTCGAATCTGTCGCTGTTGTGCCGGAATGAGATATAGGATTCCATGCTCCAGTTTCCGTATGTCCCGTTCCAGCGCATGGACGCCAAGGTGGTACCGGTGCTCTCGTACTGGTCGGGATATTTCAGGGAATAGAAGCCGTTGGCGCCGAATGCCCTGTCCTGCCGTCCTGCCTGCATTTCAAAAGAGCCGGCAGACGGGTGGGCGTATCTGACATTGGTGTACAGATTACTGTTGGAAAAATCCGTATTGTGCCGGTATCCGTCCGAACGTCTCAGTGATGCCGCCTCGAAGATTTGCAGTCTGCCTCGCCGCTCCATGCTGGCCGCTACGCTGACATTGGCGTATAAGTATCCGTATGAGCCTCCTGCCACATTCGCCCTCAGGTATTGCGGCGCGGCAGGTCTTGTGCTCATGTCTATTGCACCGCTGAGCCCCATGTCGCCTCCGTCTATCAGCCGGATACCTGACAATATGTCCGCATCCACGGGCAGGCTGTGGGTCTGGTGCCCGGTGCGTATGTCGGTGAAATCAACTCCGTTCAGCAGCAGGGCGGTCTGGTCGGGGCTGCCGCCCCGTATACCTATGTCTGTCTGCACGCTCATGCCGCTGCGCTCGCGTATGTCTACAGCCGGCGTCATCCGGAGTATCTGTTCGGTGGTAGCCGAGGGGGATTTCAGCAGTGAAGAGGGCAGTTCGCTCCCAAATGCGGAAATACTGCTCTCGTGCAGACCGTAAGCGGAAACGACAGCCGAGTCTATACGGACCGGCTGTCGTTCCTGGGCGGATACATATCCTCCCGCCGCGACGGTCAGGAAGACAATCAGGGCGGGAGGTCGTGTGTTTTGAAGTTGTTTCATGTTTAAGTTGAGGTTGATTATAGTGTCTATTTATTGAGCAGGGACTGGCTGCGGCTGATGAATTCCGACAGCGCCTTGCCCTTGAGCATTCCGTTTTCCAGCAGGGCGAGGTCCACTATCTGGTGGAGCAGCTCGTTCTCCGGCTTGCGGTCCTCCCAGATCTTCTTGATGAGAGGATTCTCCATGTTTACGAGGATGTTGTAGGTCTTGGGCATCTCCCCGTAGAAGTTCATTCCTCCGCTGAATGCGCTCATTTCGCGGTAGCGGCGCATGAACTCGCTCTGGGTGATGGATACGGGACTGCCGTCCTCTCCGAGGTTGCGGGCCTCTACATCATATTCGTTGCCGCCGGGGAGCACTGCCTTGAACAGTTCGCTGAGGGCCTTCTTGTCATCGTCGGACATCTCCGGGCTGACGCTCTCCTCCTGGGGAATGAGTTTGTCGATACTGTCGGAGTCCACCCTCGCGAAACGGCTGTCGCTGAATTTCTGCTCCAGCAGATTGACGAAATGGCTGTCCAGCTCGCAGTCCATCAGCAGGACATCGTAGCCCTTGGACTTGGCCTGCTCTATCCTTGCGTACTGGGCATCCGTGTCGGTGGCGTAGAGGTAGACGAGTTTGCCGTCCTTGTCCTTCTGCGTGGACTCTATAGCAGTCTTGTACTCATCGAGGCTGAAATACTTGCCGTCGGTGTTCTTGAGCAATGCGAAATTGAGTGCCTTCTCGCAGAACTTCTCATCGGACAGCATTCCGTATTCGATAAAGAGCTTGATGTTGTCCCATTTCTCCTCGTAGGCCTTGCGGTCCTCCTTGAATATCTCCTCGAGCCTGTCAGCGACCTTCTTGGTGATGTAGGTGCTGATTTTCTTGACATTGGAGTCGCTCTGGAGGTAACTGCGGCTGACATTGAGGGGAATGTCCGGAGAGTCGATGACACCGTGCAGCAGGGTCAGGAAGTCAGGCACGATGTTCTCGACATGGTCCGTGACGTACATCTGATTGCAGTAGAGCTGTATCTTGTTGCGGCTGATGGCCATGCGCTCCTTGATCTTGGGGAAGTAGAGTATACCTGTCAGGTTGAAAGGATAGTCTACATTGAGGTGGATGTGGAACATCGGGTCCTCCTCCATCGGGTAGAGGGCGTGGTAAAACTCCACATAGTCCTCATCCTTGAGTTCTGAAGGCTTCTTGGTCCACAGAGGCTCGACACTGTTGATTACATTGTCCTCATCGGTCTCGACAGACTTGCCGTCCTTCCATTCGGTCTTCTTGCCGAATACGACAGGCACAGGCATGAATTTGCAGTATTTGCCGAGCAGGGATGAAATCATGCCCTTGTGTGCGAACTCTTCCGCGTCATCGTCCAGATACAGGGTGATGACAGTACCTCTGTCCTCTTTCTCGGTAGGCTCCATGCTGAATTCGGGAGAGCCGTCGCAGCTCCATTTGACCGCTGTGGCACCGTCTTTCCAGCTGAGGGTCTCGATAGTCACGGTCTTGGCGACCATGAATGCTGAATAGAATCCCAGACCGAAATGTCCGATAATGCCCGGAGTCTGGTCCTTGTATTTCTCGAGGAATTCGCCGGCGGAGGAGAATGCTATCTGGTTGATGTACTTGTCTACCTCCTCTTCGGTCATACCGATACCATTGTCGATAATCCTGAGAATGCGTTTGTCTTCGTCGAGTTCGATTCGGACCTTGAGTTCGCCGAGTTCGCCGTTGAAATCACCGCTCGAAGCGAGTGCCTTCATCTTCTGTGTCGCGTCCACCGCGTTGGCTACCAACTCGCGCAGGAAAATCTCGTGGTCCGAATAGAGGAATTGTTTGATGACCGGAAATATGTTCTCGGTCGTTACTCCGATATTACCTTTTGTCATGTCTTGTAATTTTATGATTCTTATTTTATATCCAAAACAATCTGATGCCCCTGTGAAATACAAAAGATATTCCGCAGGGGCATCAGTGACAAAATGTCAGACGGTCAGGTTTATTTGTACATGTAGCGCTTGATACTCATCTTCGGAGTCTTCTCAAAGGGAGTGAGCACGACTTCTACCTTGGCTATCTGGCTGTAGTTGGGCAGGCTCTTGTTGGAGCGCTTGCGGATATGCTCGGGGATGTCGGAGATGGCCTCTTCGTCGAGCCCGCTCTTCTTGATGCCGTCCGCATCGAGGTATACCAGGGCGACGAGTTTGCCGGAACGGTCCACGACGACGGATTCATTTACATATTCCTGGGCGTTGATGGTGGCCTCGACCTCCTCGGGATAGATATTCTGCCCGTTGGCGGAGAGTATCATGTTCTTGCTGCGTCCGCGGATGGTGATGTTGCCGGCCTTGTCCATGGTGCCGAGGTCACCGGTGTGGAGGTACCCGTCCTCTGTGAATGCGGATGCGCTTGCTTCGGGATTCTTGAAATATCCTGTGCAGATATTGACGCCCTTTGCCTGGATCTCGCCGGCGATGTGCTCGGGGTCTTCGGAGTCAATGCGCACGTCTGCCGTGTCTACCTTCATTCCGCAGGAGCCCTGTACATAATTCCACGGCTGGGTGTAGGCGAGCAGAGGGGAGGCCTCGGTCATGCCGTATCCGACTGTGTAGGGGAGTCCTATCTTGCGGAATACTTTCTCTACATCAGGGTTGAGGGCGGCTCCGCCCATGATGAACTGCTGTACCTTGCCGCCGAATGCTTCCATGAGTTTCTTGCGTATCGCTCCGTAGATGACCTTGTTGAGGCCCGGAATCGAGGCGAGCAGGCTCATGTACCATTTGGAGAGCACCGGCTTGATGGAGGATTTGTATATCTTCTCCATAACGAGGGGCACGGTGATTACGACATAGGGTCTGACTTCGCTCATGGCCTTGAGCAGGGTGGAGGCTGCAGGTGCCTTGCCGAGGAAATATACGGTGACGCCGTTGCACAGAGGGTACAGGAATTCGAACACCATACCGTAGATGTGTCCCATGGGGAGCATGGATACGATGTTGTCATCGCTGGAGCAGGGGATATGCCTGGTGGCGAAGTCGATGCCCGCGCTGAAGCATTCGTAGCGCAGCATCACGCCCTTGGGGGCGCTGGTCGTGCCGGAGGTGTAGTTGATGACGGCGAGTTCCCCAGCATTGTCGGTGGGGAAATGCAGGCTCTCGCGGGTGTAGCCTTGGGGGTATCTGGCGCGGAAATCGCTGTCCATGGATGCGAATGCCGCTGCTGTCTCCTCATCCCTGCTGTACAGGAGGCTGTAATCAGCATTGTTGATGACGAAGCGTACATCGGGAATCATTTCCGGGGTCATCTTGTCCCAGGCGGCCTTGTCCACAAAGAGGCCTACAGCCTCTGAATGGTGGGTGAGCGCGGCTGCATTCTCCGGCAGGAAGTCGCTCAACAGGGGGACGACGACAGTGCCGTAAGTGTTGATGGAGAGGAACGACATCGCCCAATGTGCGCTGTTGGGCGCGCAGATGGCTATCTTCTCTCCTTTCTGAATGCCGAGTTTCTCGAAGAATATGTGGAATCTGGCGATATGCTCCGCCAACTGTCCGTAGGTGTAGCGGTCGCCGCGATAGTTGCACACGGCGAGATGGTCCCAGAGTTCCCTGGTTGATTTCTCCAGCAGTTTAAGGTAATGTTCCATTGATGATGTTGATTTTTTGTCAGGCGGACTATGTTCCGAAGAGTCCGCTTCTCCTATGGCAGGCATGTCTGTGCGCTGTCAAGTGGTGCAAAAATATCGAAGACCTCCTGCCCCGTCAAGCGATTTTTGGATAATGTGGCGAATTTCACGATATTTGGGGTGAACCAAACATGTTTGTGGCGAATGAAAAGACCGATTGTGGCTCTTATTTATGATTTCGACGGCACATTGTCCCCCGGCAATATGCAGGAGTTCGGATTCATCCAGGCGGTGGGCTCTACCCCTTCAGAGTTCTGGAGCGACAGTAACAAGATAGCCATAGGACAGGACGCGAGCAATGTCCTTGCCTATATGAAACTCATGTTCGATACGGCGCGGGCCAAAGGAATCAAACTGCGCAAGGAGAATTTCCTCGCATTCGGACGGGATGTCGAACTTTTCGACGGGGTGCGCGAGTGGTTCGGGCTTATCAACAGCTACGGCCGTGCTCACGGAGTCAGGGTCGAGCACTACATCAATTCCAGCGGTCTGACGGAGATTGTAGAGGGTACGCCGATTGCCAAGGAATTCAAGCATATATTTTCGGGTACCTTTATATATAATGACGAGGGTGAGGCAGTGTGGCCCGGCATTGCGGTGGATTCTACCAACAAGACGCAGTTCCTCTTCAAGATTAATAAAGGTATATTCAGCAATCACGATGCCGAGAAGCTCAACAGTTCGGTGGCGGAGGACAAGAAACGCGTGCCGTTTACCAATATGATATATCTCGGTGACGGAGAGACGGATGTACCGTGCATGAAGATTGTGGGCATGTTCGGGGGCAACCCGATAGCCGTCTATAATCCCTCCAATGACAAGAAACGCGCTGTCGCGGAGAAACTCAAACGGCAGGGGAGGGTCAAATATACCGCTCCGGCCGACTATACCAAAGACAGCCGCATCTACAAACTGATCTGCGCCATTATCGACAAGATCAAGGCCGACTACGCCCTAAATGAGTTTGCCTGAGACGGCATGGCGGCATTTACTTTATCAGATTGAGAAATTCGTTGCGGGTGCGTGATGATTTGAGGAATGCTCCGCTGAATGCCGATGTCGTGGTGACGGCGTTGGCTTTCTGTACTCCGCGCAACTGCATGCAGCTGTGTGTGGCTTCTATGACTACGGCGACGCCGAGAGGATGCAGGGCCTCCTCGATGCAGTCCCTGATCTGGACGGTCAGGCGCTCCTGTACCTGCAGTCTGCGGGCGTAGGCCTCCACTGTGCGGGCTATCTTGCTGAGCCCCGTAATCTTGCCGTCGGGAATGTATGCGACATGGCATTTGCCTATGAACGGCATCATGTGGTGCTCGCAGGTCGAGTACAGGTCTATGTCGCGTACCAGCACCATCTGGCGGTATTGCTCGTCGAACATGGCAGAGCGTATGATGCCGACCCCGTCCTCGTTGTAGCCTTTGGTCATGAACTGCAATGCCTTTGCGACTCTCTCGGGGGTCTTCACCAGTCCCTCCCTCGTGTTGTCCTCTCCAATCAGCCGCAGGATGGCCTCTACATGTGATGCAATCTCTGCCGTTACCT
>CAZKRZ010000051.1:0-8682 GCA_964555325.1 uncultured Muribaculaceae bacterium | reverse complement strand
CCGAAGACTTCGACAGGATGATGTCTTCGGCCGAGGCGCGCAGGGAGGAACTCCGGCAGGCGCAGGCCTCCGCATTGCAACGCTCCGCCGTTCGGAACATTGACGGGAGGCGCAGGAGAGCAGCGTGGATACTCATTCCGGCAGTGGCTGCGCTCGTAGTGCTGGTCGGGCTCATCCTGTCCCTGAATCACAATCCGGCAGGGAATGTCGATGCGTCTGCCGCCATGGCATATCTCCAGTCACGGTCTTTGGAGGCAACTCCCGAGCAAACATTTCCAGATGTCACCGGGCGGCAATCGTCTGTAGATGCTGTTTCACCGCCTTTTGAGGCAATGTCCCGGTCTCGGCAACAGCCGGTGCAATCGTCCGTAAAATCAACTCTCCGACAAATGCCATCGGAGGCAGTTGCCCCGTCTGCAGTATTCGGACAGACTTCGGAGTCGGAGCAGTCCGAGCTGCTTTCATCCGCCTTTTCCGAATATTCAGAGCCGTCAAATGCTTCGGAGGCGTTGTCCGGGACCTCAATGTCCTCTGCGTCCAGTGGTAATATTTCATTGGAAGATGCATTTCCGGCAGAGGAAATTGGCGCCAAGCGCGTCAAAAAGCCCCGTTTCGGGCGCATTTCCTCGAAAATCTATATCGGCGGAGGCGGCTCTGCCGGCAATACCATGTCTCCCGGGCTGGCGGCCGCGCAGGTGTATGGAGACAATGTCCACGAGGCATGCAAGATGAATGCGGCCTACGAGTCCTTTTCTACTACGGCAGTGGATGTGCACCATCGTCCGCCGCTGCGTGGAGGTGTGTCCTTGCATTACGCCATAGGTGGGCGTTGGGGCATAGAGAGTGGAGTGCTGTTCTCATATCACGAGTCGGAAATCACGACGACTATAGGCTCGTCATCATACAGCGATATGCAGAGACTGGCTTTTGTAGGCATTCCGTTGAATGTGGTATACGAATTTGCACGCGATAATGACTTCCGGCTGTATCTGACGGCAGGAGGTATGGCGGAGAAGATGCTGTGGAGCGAGGAGGGACAGACGATGCGCCCTCTGCAGTATTCTCTCAACGGCGGTATCGGATTGGCTTACAGACTGTCTGGAGGTCTGGCGTTCTTTGCGGAGCCCGGTGTGCGCTATAGTTTTGACAATGGTGCTGGCTTCCGTACCCTGTATGCAGACCATCCGTTTGGCTTTGATTTCCGCCTTGGTGTCAGAATAAATCTTTAAGCCTAGTCCGGGACGTTTGGCGACGGCGTTCTCTTGCCGCTTATGGGGGTCCTATAAACGGAGTGTCGTTAGATAGGAATACAGTCGGCTGTACGTGCTGCTTGCGCTTCCTTGCGCCAAGCGATGTTGTTCTGCCTTGTCCGGTAGGGATGTTCAGCAGATGACGCCCGAGCCGAGCATTTCCCCCTCGGCGTCGTACCAGGCGGCGAACTGCCCCAGAGTGATACCGCGCTGCGGCGTGTCGAACAATATGAACATTCCGTTGGAACGGCGCACGATGGTGGCGTCCTGCAGAGGCTGGCGATAGCGTATGCGCACGCGATAGCGTCTCTGTTCCCCGATATTCATGGCGAGGTCCTCCCTGATCCAGTGCACTTCCTCCGGAGCAATACGTAAAATGCTACGCATCAGTCCCTTGTGCTCGTGCCCCTCACCTACATATATTATATTTCTTTCGATGTCCGTCGCGATGACGAATACGGAGTCCTTGTGGCCGCCGACATTCAGCCCTTTGCGCTGGCCTATGGTGAAGAACTGCGCGCCCTCGTGCCTGCCGACAATCTTTCCCCAGGGATTTGCCTTGTAACGGGTCTTTTTCTGGTGGTGGTTGCGCGCCCTGTAGGTCTCGGTCTCGAAGACGATGTCGTCATAGCGGACAGGCTGCGACAGGGTCAGGAGTGCCTCGTCTCCGAGATTTTCCGGATGCCCGTCCGCAGCGGCGAGCAATTCCATGTCGTGCAGGTATTTCGCACAATTGTCATAATATGCGTCATACACTTCCACGATGTCACCCTCGACAGACTTGAGCTTCTGCTGCAGGAATACCGGGAGATCCACCTTGCCGACGAAACATATACCCTGCGAATCCTTTTTGTCCGCCGAGGGCAGGTCGGCCTCCGCCGCTATGCGTCTGACCTCCGGCTTGAGCAGGTCACCGATAGGGAATACCGCCTTTGCCAGCTGCTCCTGCGAGAGTTGACAGAGGAAATAACTCTGGTCCTTGTTGGGGTCTGTGCCCTCGAAGATTCTGTAGATGGGTTTTCCGTCCGGACCGGGAACTTCGCCCTTGCGGCAATAATGTCCCGTGGCCACCATATCTGCCCCGAGTTTCTCCGCTGCCTTGAGGAATGCGTCGAACTTGATTTCCCTGTTGCACAGGACATCGGGATTGGGGGTGCGGCCCTTGGCATATTCGTCGAACATATAGTCCACGACGCGTTGTCTGTAGGTCTCGCTCAAGTCCACGAAATAGAATGGGATACCTATCTTGCGCGCCACCATTTCCGCGATGAAGCGGTCTTCTTCCCATTCGCAGTCGCCGTGCAGCGTGCCCTCCGTGTCATGCCAGTTCTGCATGAACAGGGCGAACACATCGTAGCCCTGCTGTTTGAGGAGCAGGGCGGCCACGCTGGAGTCCACGCCTCCGGAAAGTCCTATACATATTTTCGGTTTCATAATGCCAAAATGTAGGTCCTGTCGTACAGGATGGCAAAAGTACATGATTTTTATTATCTTTGCACACATTTTTACAGTCTAAAACAAACATTCTTTTGTTGCAGTAATGGGTACGACAGAAATTGTCTCTGCAATCTTGATGCTTCTGGCAGGCATCGGTATTTTTCTTATTGCCATCCAGATGATGAGCTCCAACCTCGAATCCGCGAGCTCGAAAAAACTCAAACAACTATTCGGCAAGGCCTCCCGTAACAAACTGATAGGGGTGGGTATCGGTACGGTCGGTACCGCTGCAATCCAGAGTTCGGGTGCGACTACGGTCATGGCCATCGGATTCGTCAATGCAGGAATCTTGTCTCTGACGCAGGCTGCGACCATCATCTATGGTGCCAATATCGGTACTACGGTTACGGCGCAGATTGTCGCGCTCGGTATGTTTGGAGACGGAGGGGTGTCTACATCAGTGATATTCTCGGCGTTTGCCGGCATAGGTGCGCTGATGGCGATTTTCGCCAAAAAGGACAACCTGAAGACAATCGGAGGCATATTGGCTGGCTTCGGAATGATGTTCGTCGGTCTTAACCTCATGAGCGATTCCATGTCGGTATTTGCAGAGCAGGAGGGAGTCAAGGTGTTCCTCTCCAATATCAGCAGCCCTATAATGCTGGTCATACTCGGAGCCGTATTCACTGCAATCATACAGAGTTCCTCGGTCATGACCTCCATCGCATTGGCAATGGTTGTCACCGGGCTGATTACTCTCGACCAGGGTATCTACCTCACGATGGGTTCCAACATCGGTTCCTGCGTGGTCGCAATCATCGCCGGTATCACGAGCGGAGTCAATGCCAAGCGCACGGCTCTCATTCACCTGATATTCAACTGCACTGGCGTTGTGGTATTCCTTATCGTCGGAATGCTTATGGGGCTCTTCTCCTCCGGAAACATGAATTTCGGGGTTATATTCTCCAAGATGTTCCCCGATGCTCCGCAGACACAGCTGGCGATGTTCCATACATTCTTCAATGTGCTGACGGTGATGTTCATGCTGCCGCTCACAGACACATTGGTCAAGGTAGTGTGCCGTATCATGCCGGAAAAATCCGCTGTCACCGAGTCAGAGGAAGCGCCGCGCCTGCATTTTGTGGATGAGAACATGCTCAAATACCCACCGGTGGCAGTGCAGCAGACCAAGCGTGAGATTGTGAGGATGGCGCAGCTTGCCATGGAGAATGTAGACCGTTCGCTCAATATGGTGTGCTCGCTGGATTCTTCGGAGGCTGACAAGTTCCACAAGACAGAGGAAGAACTCAACTTCTTGAACCGCAATCTGGTATCGTTTGTGGTCCGTCTGACCGAATGCAAGGGTATCAACGAGCACGACCATGTGTACCTCTCGACTACATTCCGCACGATACGCGACCTGGAGCGTATCGGTGACTATGCGGAGAATATCGTAGAGTATTCCGATGCGCTCCGCGAGGAGGGACAGAGTTTCTCTCCCGGTGCTCTCAATGAAATCAATCGTCTGAAAGAGCGTATACATCGTCTGTATGATGCTGTCATCCAGGCTTATGCGCATGAGGATCTGAGCGCTCTGGAAGATGCCAATCTTGTAGAGGAGGAAATCGATGACTATACCAAGATGATGGAAGACCACCACATCGAGCGTCTTTCGCAGCACATCTGCACGCCTGTCGTCGGTGCCCAGTTCCTCTCCCTCAGCTCCAACCTCGAGCGTATCGGAGACCATCTCATCAACGTTGCCAAAACCATACGCAACTTGAAATGATCCGCTCTTGCGACAACAAGGCAATCTATTAATAACTAAACAATAGGAAACCACTATGTTCAAAGGACAACCAAAAGGCCTGTACGCCCTCGCGCTCGCCAACACAGGCGAACGCTTCGGCTACTACACCATGCTCGCCATTTTCCTGCTGTATCTGCAGGCGACGGTCGGTTTCTCCGCTGCGGCGGCCGGACAGTTCTATGCCATCTTCCTGGCGGCAGTATATTTCATGCCCGTCGTAGGAGGTATCCTCGCTGACAAGATCGGCTATGGCAAATGCGTAGTCACCGGAGTTGCCGTCATGTTCCTCGGATATGTCTGTCTCGCAATACCTACACCGGCCAACGGATTGGGTATCGCTCTGATGGTCGGTTCGCTGCTGCTTATCGCAGTCGGTACCGGTCTGTTCAAAGGCAATCTCCAGGTGCTCGTTGGCAATCTGTATGACGATCCCAAGTATTCTGCGCGACGCGATTCCGCATTCAGCCTCTTCTATATGGCAATCAATGTCGGATCCATGTTCGCGCCTACAGCAGCTACTGCTATCGTTAACCATCATCTCGGCAAGGCAGGCCTCGTATACAAGGCTGATGTACCCGCTCTTGCCCACCAGTGGCTGGACAAGGTGATTACTCCCGAGAATGCGTCCAAACTCAATGACCTCGCAGTGCAGATGACTGGAGCTCCTGCTTCCGATGCATTCTGCTCCAATTACATCGAGCAGCTCTCCACCGCGTACAATCTGGGATTTGCAGTAGCGTGCATCTCGCTCATCTTCTCTATCGTCATTTATTTGAGCACCCGCTCCTGGTTCAAGCACGCTGACGTCAATGCCAAGCAGGCTGCTAAATCCGGTTCCGAGGCTGCCGTTGAGGAACTCACTCCCAAGCAGACCAAAGATCGCATTATCGCCCTTATCATGGTGTTTGCGGTGGTGATATTCTTCTGGATGGCTTTCCACCAGAACGGCTCATCCCTCACATTCTTTGCGCGTGACTATACTCAGGATACCGTCAGCGGCCCTCTCAAGATAGGCTTCAACATCTGGGCTCTTGCCCTTATCGCAGTATCTGTCTACACCCTGTTCTCGACATTCCAGTCGGAGACCCGTAAAGGCAAACTCATCAGCGGAGCCGTGACTGTCCTCCTTTGGGGCGGTGCGTATGCCCTCTATAAGGGAATGGCTGACACTATCAGCATACTTCCTCAGGCGTTCCAGCAGTTCAATCCTTTCTTTGTGGTGGCCCTGACTCCTGTTTCGATGGCGATATTCTCGGCGCTTGCCTCCAAGGGCAAAGAGCCTTCGGCTCCCAAGAAAATCGGTCTCGGTATGTTGGTTGCAGGTCTTGGATATTGGGTGATGCTGCTTGCCTCCAAGGGCCAGCCCTCTCCGGCAGTGCTCAACGGTGCGGTGTCTCCTGATCCGGTAGTCCCTACCTACCTCATCGGCACCTACCTTGTGCTGACATTCGCAGAACTGCTTCTCAGCCCTATGGGTATATCCTTCGTGTCCAAGGTGGCTCCTCCCAAGTACAAGGGACTCATGATGGGATGCTGGTTTGCCGCTACAGCTATCGGCAACTATCTCTCGTCCATCCCGTCCATGCTTTGGAACAATGTTCCTCTTTGGGCCAACTGGACCATCCTCATGGCACTTTGCTTCGTGGCGGCAATCATCATGTTCGCAATGCTCAAGAAGATTGAGGCTGCTACTAATTAAGCAGTTGTAATATAATGCATAAAGCCGGTCGGAAACAGATTCCGACCGGCTTTGTTTTTATACGCGCCGCGCATTATCTGATAAATCCGGTGACGTAGAGGTTGATCAAGGGCCTGGAGGGGCAGTTGGTCGTGAGCGTCAATATGGCGAGCACTTCGCCCGACGGTAGTCCGGCGGTGTCGAGGGTCGCAGAGATGCTTCCTTTCTGTCCTTTCTTGATGAATCCGTCTCCTGTGGCCTTGAGCCTGGGAGTATCGCTGTCCATGGCGTAGATGCGGGCATCGGACTTGCCTGTATTGCTCAATTCGAATGAGACCTTTACCTTGGTGCCGGCCTTTACGCGTCCGAATGAGGCGGAACTCTCTTTGGCTGACAGCCTTGCCGCGGCGGCTTTCTGCTCGCGGCTGAGACCGCTGAAATCATCCTTGGTCCAGGAAGTGATGGCGAATTGCAGGTCGCCATTCTCCGGAATGCCGTTGATCTCGGACAGGAGTGCCTCCGCACCTTTTGCCTTTGTCGCATTGCCATCTGTTTCAAGTATTTCAAGAGGGTAGCTGCGTCCGTCGGCAAGAGGAGTCGCGAAATACAGCTGCCGTCCCCATTTCCCCTGGGAGGGGGTGATGGTATAAGAAGCATCTGCGGTCTCGCCCGGAGCGATGGACTGTGGCGACAGCGATATGGTCAGGCCTTCGGATATGTCCTTGAATGTGACGCGTATGCGTTTGCTGCCGGTGTTCGCTATCTTGAATTCGCCGCTGCGCGGCTGTCCCTGCTCGACATTGGGGCCTCTGACGGCAGCGGTTTTCAGACCTATAGGACCGAAATGCGCCGGGTACAGTTCTCCTACCGGCATGGCGGACTTGTGCACGCTGCCGCGGAGCCGCAGCACTATCGGTTTTCTGACATCGGAGATGTATGCGGTGAGGGCCTTGTCAAAGTTGAATTCTCCCTCGTCGTTGCTGTAGGTCGCTGATATAGTGCCGCTTGCGCCTGGGGCGATAGTCTCGCGTGTCCAGCTGACATCGGTGCATCCGCAGGACGATGCCACATTCAGAATGCTTATGGTCTTGCTGCTGACATTCTTGACATTGAACTTGCAGGATACCGGCCCCTGTGAACTGAGAATGTCTCCAAAATCATGCACAGGACGGTCTATTTCCACGATTTTCTCATATACGGTCTGTGCCGGGCATCCGATTTCCGCCAAGGCTGCGGCGGACAGGACGAGTGCGGTTACACGGATTTTCTGTTTTATCTTCATGCGAGAACTTGTTTGTCTTTTTCGTTTGAAATATCAAATCTACTCATTACTTTTGTAATAATATCATCATCTTATTTATTATGGCACACAAAATTTCAGCCGATACTTGCGTGGCCTGCGGAGCATGCCAGGCAGAGTGCCCCTCCGGAGCTATTTCCGAGGGAGATGTCTATTCGATTGACCCTAATGTCTGCATTGATTGCGGAGCTTGCGTGGACGCTTGCCCTACAGGTTCCATTTCGGCAGAGTAACAACATCTTCTGACATGATGAAAGTCAGTCCGATGAAGTTTTTTTCTACAGCGCTGGTATTTTTATCAGCGCTTTTCTTTTCAAACTGCGCGCCAAAGGACTATACTGACGGGCTTGACGAGCCTACTGCCATCGTGCATCTCTACCCAGAGGGGCAGGATGTGGACAAGGGCATAGTGGAGGACGGCGAGGAGATTACCCTCGGACCTGCCGTGTCCAACGGCATTGATACATTGGAATTCTGGTGGGAGAGGGACGGCTCGTTCAATAATGTGCAGGATGCCCGCCTGCTGCTGTATCTGCCCAAGAAACACAAAGATCAGATGATTGTTATGTGCCCGGGAGGCGGATATGGCGAACTTACAGCGCGTGGCGAGGGATATTATGCCGCCAAAGAACTCACCAGGATGGGTTATCCTGTGGCTGTGCTGTTTTACAGGCTACCCAACGGGCATCATCAGGTCCCTCTCACCGATGTACAGAACGCGTTCCGTTACTGCCGTCACCATGCCGAAGAATGGGGCGTCCGGCAGATAGGAGTCATGGGAGCTTCCGCGGGAGGACATTTGGCGGCGAGTGCATCCACACTCTATACGGACAGCCTCACTCGTCCAGACTTTACTGTCCTGCTGTATGCGGTTACCACATTCCTGGAGGGCAAGCGCATCGGGGCGATGAAACGGATAACGGAGGGCTATAAACCGGAACTCGTGGAAATGTTCGACTGTGTCAAGAATGTTACCTCTGACACTCCGCCCGCTGCGATATTCCATGCGGCGGATGACAGGGGAGTGCCTGTAGAGCAGTCATTCCGCTATCATGAAGCCCTGCATGCCGCGGGAGTGCAGTCCGAACTGCATGTGTTTCCGCACGGGCGTCACGGCTGGGCATTTTATACAGAGCGCACTTGTGGCAAGGATGCTCTCGGCTCGTCTTATGCGCCACTGTTTTTCGGCCTCCTGCAGGCTTTCCTC
>CAZKRZ010000050.1:0-8758 GCA_964555325.1 uncultured Muribaculaceae bacterium | reverse complement strand
AGCGCATTCGTAACGCGCAGGTCGTCAGTTCGAGCCTGATGAGTGGCTCTCAAATAGAATCCGCGGATTGAAGCAGCAACTTCTCTCCTCGGATTTTATGGTATAATTGCGGTATAAGGTATAATGGTATAATTACCAAGAACCGTAATATAAATCAAAAAGCCAGGTGTTTCGACCTGGCTTTCAGCGTTTATTTTGCGGAGGAAGAGGGATTCGAACCCCCGAACCCTTTCGGATCAACAGTTTTCAAGACTGCCGCCATCAACCACTCGGCCATTCCTCCTTTTTCCGAGGGAGCAACCAGACTGCAACAAGTGCCACATCTGCATCTCCGCGTAAGGATTTGCAAATATAATGATTTTTCCTGAAGAATGTCAATGAAGAATATGCTGAAAAATGGTATATTTGTCTAAAGTGACCCGGAGACATAGGGGAAAACGGTTGACGCTCCGGGGAAACCGCATAAATATGAACAAAGTAAAATACCACATACTTTCCGGATTGGTCAGGGCTCTCGGTTCGCTCCCCCTGTCCGCCCTATACAGATTGGGAGACACGGTAGCCTGGATAGCCGAAAAAGTCATACACTACCGCAGCGATGTCGTGCTCATGAACCTGTCACGCAGCTATCCCGACAAGAAATACAAGGAAATCAGCCGCATGGCGCACGAATTCTACCGGCATTTCGGCGAGATATTCGCGGAAACCGTCTGGATGGCAGGATGTCGCAAGAGCCCCAAGAGATTTGCAGACGCCCATATCGTGCGTGTAACCAACCCGGAAGTCATCAACAGACTGTTTACCGACACGCCCGGAGTCATGCTGGTGACAGGACATATAGGCAACTGGGAACTCACAGGTGCCGCACGCATGTTCGATTTCGGAGGCGTCGTACCTGCATTCGAGGACAAAGACATCATGGCGATATACAAGCAGTTGCACGACCCGGTCATGGACAGGATAATGAAAGACATCCGTTCGTCCGTAGCGAGCACTCCCCTACTGGCCAGCCAGCTCATCGAGTCCAAGGACTTCATCCGCACTGTCGCATCCAGACACAACGAAAAGCACATCTGGTACAGCATCAATGACCAGCACCCGTACAAAGGAGCCGCCTATATGGAATTGGAATTTATGCACCAGCCGACGCGCACAATGACAGCCACATACCGCATCGCCGCCAAATACCAGTTCAGCATATTGTACATGAGTATCAGGAGGATAGCCAGAGGACACTACGAATATACTCTGATTCCTATAGCCGATGACGCTTCCAAGATGTCACTCGAGGATATGGTACAGAAAAATTACCAATTGATGCAGGAAGACCTGGAGGCGCAGCCCTCTCTCTACCTGTGGTCACACAAAAGATGGAAATAATCATGAAAAAGATTCTTATCAGCGTGGCAGCGGCATTGTCACTGTCCGCCGCAACAAGCGCACAGGAAGTGAGTTACGCACTCCCCCAGACTTCGCTCACCATCGAAGTTGATGCGATCAAAGAAACATTCTACGCAGGCCCGTATGCAAAATACGCCCGCAAATATCTCGGAATCGATGCCCGTCAGCAGGATGAGACCGCCTGGCAGATCTCTGCAATACGCATCAAACCATATGTAGAAGCCGACCAGAGCCGCAGGCACACATTCACCATTCCCAAAGGCAAGACCACCGAAGACTTCTTCAAACTCACATCGCAGGGCCTCATAGCCACCAACGACGGCAGGCTCGCCAACGAGAGCGTGTGGAGGTTCACCGGCAAGACCGGCGCTGATTTCACCGGCAAGGGAGTCAGTTCCAATCTGACATCGGAAGCCGCGACCCTGTACCAGAATGTCCGACGCGACGACGCCTACACCAAGGTCTCCGTACAGCAGAACATGATAGTCGAGAAATCTTCAGAGACCAAAGCGGCAGAGGCGGCAGAAATGATATTTAGACTGCGCAAAGTACGCGTACAGATAGTCACAGGCGACACCGATGCTTCATATAGCGGTGAGGCAATGGCATCCGCGCTCGCAGAGTTGGACAGGCTGGAAAAGGAATATATGTCCCTCTTTACAGGCTACAGCGAGACACAGTCCCAGAGCCAGCAGTTTGATGTCGTCCCCAGAAAAGAAGACCCGGTCAGCATCGCATTCCGCATATCGGACCAAGACGGTGCCGTATCCGCAGACAATGTAACCGGCAAACCCTACCTGATGCAGATAGAGGCTCAGGAAGTGAGCGCACAGCCCGCACCTGACAAGGCTAAGGAATATATCATCTACCGCATTCCCGCAATCTGCACAGTCAGAATCAGCGACGGAGTGAATGTGCTCCTCCAGAGCCGCATTCCCCTGTACCAGTACGGTGCAGACCAGTATTACCCTATCCGATAACAGTCACTAAAACATAATATAATGGCAAGCATAAAAGACCTGCAACCCAAAATAGTCTGGGACAATTTCTATGGTATCACCCGTCAGCCCCGCCCGTCCAAGCACGAGGAGAAAATAAGGGCATGGCTCCTGGAATGGGGCAAAGAGCACGGTGTCGAGACATTCACCGATGAGACAGGCAACGTCATAATGCGCGTTCCTGCCACTCCGGGATACGAAAACCGCAAGGGAGTGATCCTGCAGGGACACATGGACATGGTCCCCCAGAAGAATGCCGATGTCTGCCACGACTTCCTCAACGACCCTATCGAGACGGTGGTCGACGGAGAATGGCTGCGTGCAAAAGGCACGACCCTCGGAGCGGACAACGGACTCGGTGTCGCACTCGCGCTCGCTGCGATAGAGGACCCCAGCGTCAAGCACGGCCCTATCGAACTGCTCATCACCTATGATGAAGAGACCGGCATGACAGGCGCAGCAGCCCTCAAGCCCGGCATTCTCCAGGGCGACATACTCATCAACCTCGACTCCGAGACGGAGGGCGAATTCTATGTAGGCTGTGCCGGCGGCGTGGACGCTTCTGCCGAGACCACATATTCGGGACTGCCCGAGCCGGAGGGATACGAATGTATGTCCCTCGATGTCAAAGGCTGCCAGGGAGGCCACTCCGGCATGGATATAATCCTGTGCCGCGCCAACGCCAACAAACTCGCAGCGCGCCTGCTCTATGCACTGCTCACTGGCACTGACGCCAAACTCATAGACATGGAGGGAGGCACTCTCCGCAACGCAATCCCGCGTGAGTGCTTCTCCACCGTATATGTCAAAGACCCCGCAGCCGCACAGGCAATCGTAGACAAAGTGGCAGCCGAACTCAAATCGGAATACGCCCTGACCGACCCTGACCTGCAGGTAATCTTCAAGCCCTACACTCCGGCAGAAGGCGAGACCTGCGAGCCCGAGGACTGCCTGTATGTCCCCGAGGAGACCGCACTCACCTACCTCAGGACCATACTCGCCTGCCCCGACGGCGTAGAAAGAATGAGCGACTCCATGCCCGGAATGGTCGAGACCTCCAACAACATGGCCATGGTCAAGGTAGCGCGCGGAGAGTTCTTCGTCAAGACATTGATGCGCAGCTCGGTGGACACAGCCAAGAATGCGCTCGCAACCAAACTCGAATGCGTATTCGCCCTCGCCGGCATTCCCGTGACATTCACCGGAGCATACAGCGGCTGGGCTCCCAACCCGGATTCGGCCATACTCGCGACGATGAAGAAAGTCTACACGGAAATGTACGGCACGGAGCCGGCAGTCATGGCTATCCACGCCGGACTCGAATGCGGTATCCTCTCCGGTGCATATCCTCATTGGGACATGGTATCATGCGGCCCTACCCTCAAGAGCCCCCACTCTCCCGACGAGAGGGTCTATATCCCGAGCGTCGCCAAGATATGGGACTTCCTCAAGGCTGTACTCGAGGCTATTCCCGAGAAATAATCCTACTGCACATATACAATAAAAGAGCGGCGTCCCGTGAAGGACGCCGCTCAGTGTTTCATATCCGAAAGTACAGATTACTCTGCCTTGCCGTCAGAACCGAGAACCTCTTTGATCTTGTGGATGTAGAGTTTCTTCATCTCGTCACGGGCAGGACCGAGATATTTACGAGGGTCGAACTCACCCGGCTTGTCATTGAAGACCTTGCGGATCATCGCAGTCATTGCCAGACGGGAGTCAGAGTCGATGTTGATCTTGCAGACAGCGCTCTTGGAAGCCTCGCGGAGCTGCTCCTCAGGGATACCCACTGCATCAGGGAGTTTGCCACCGTTGGCGTTGATGATGTCCACATACTCCTGAGGTACGGAAGACGAACCGTGGAGCACGATAGGGAATCCGGGAAGCTTGTTCTCGATCTCATGCAGCACGTCGAAAGCGAGCGGCGGAGGTACGAGACGGCCGGTCTTGGGATCGCGGGTGCACTGCTCGGGCTTGAACTTGTAAGCACCGTGCGAAGTACCGACGGAGATAGCGAGCGAGTCGCAACCTGTACGGGTGGAGAAGTCGATAACCTCCTCAGGACGGGTGTAGTGAGACTCCTCGGAAGCGACCTCATCCTCGACACCGGCAAGAACGCCGAGCTCAGCCTCGACAGTGACATCAAACTGATGTGCATAGTCAGCGACTTTCTTGGAGAGGGCGACATTCTCCTCGTAAGGGAGGGAAGATCCGTCGATCATGACGGAAGAGAAGCCCATGTCAACGCAGCTCTTGCAGACCTCGAAAGAATCGCCGTGATCCAGATGGAGGACAATCTGAGGATTCTCCCATCCGAGTTCCTTGGCGTACTCTACAGCACCCTCTGCCATATAGCGGAGGAGAGTCTGGTTCGCGTAGTTGCGCGCACCCTTGCTCACCTGCAGGATGACAGGAGACTTGGTCTCGGCAGCGGCCTGGATGATGGCCTGAAGCTGCTCCATATTGTTGAAATTGAATGCAGGTATTGCATACCCGCCTTTGACTGCCTTGGCGAACATCTCACGTGTGTTCACAAGGCCCAGCTCTTTGTAAGAAATCATATTGATAGATTAAATGATTTAATATCCACTACAAATTCCGCGCAAAAATAGTTATTTTTGTCGAAATAATGAAACAGGGCATGGACAGCAGGAAAGTGGTCATTTTCTCGGCTCCGTCGGGAGCCGGCAAGAGTACGGTGGTGCACCACCTGCTCGAACTTCATCCGGAATTCGAATTCTCCATCAGCGCGACATCGAGAGCACCGAGAGGGGCTGAAAAGGACGGCGTCGACTATTATTTCCTGGATGCGGAGAAATTCCGCGAACTCATAGCCCGGGATGCGTTCGTCGAGTACGAAGAGGTCTATCATGACAGGTTCTACGGCACGCTCAAGACAGAAGTCGAGCGCATCTGGGACGCCGGACATGTCATAGTGTTCGATGTCGATGTCCAGGGAGGATACAATCTCAAACGTTTTTTCGGAGACAAGGCGTTCTCCATCCTGATACTCCCCCCGAACCTCGAGATACTCGAGCAGAGACTCCGCAACCGCGGCACTGATTCCGAAGACGCCATACTCGAAAGAATCGGCAAGGCACAGTCCGAAATAGACTTCGGCAAGGGCAAATTCGATTTCACACTCGTAAACGACGTACTCGAGGATACATTTAGGCAAGCGGAGCAGGCGGTAAATACGTTCCTCGAAAAATAGTTCCCGATGCGCATAGCGGTCTACTCGGGCACATTCGACCCTCTCCATATCGGCCACCAGGCGATAATGGAGTACCTTACCAATAACAAGGGTTTCGACTGGGTGTATCTCGTGGTGTCGCCGCAGAACCCTTTCAAGCAGGCAGGGCTCGTCAAAAGCGGAGAGCAACGCTACAAGGCAGCCGTAGAAGCTGTCAGGAGACATCCGGAACTGCATGTATGGGTGGATGACATCGAACTGCACATGGAGCCTCCGCACTACACGATACGCACGCTCGAAGCATTGAAAAGGCGCGAACCCGAAAACGAGTTCACGCTTGTGATAGGCGCGGACAATCTCGACAGCATACGCAAATGGAGGGACTTCCCGCGCATTCTCAGCGAATTCGGAGTAGCCGTCTATCCGAGAGAAGGCTATGATGTCAGACGTATCCGCGAGCGCCTGCACGAAGAGTGCCGCAATATCCACATGCCGGCATACGTCCTCGACAACGCAGAGACACACGACCTCGACGGTACTTCCAGCCTGGAAGACGACCGCGCCAAACTATACCACATACAAATAATCGATGCCCCTCTCTGCAACATCTCCTCGACCGAAATCAGGGAGGCGCAGGCAAGGGGCATCGATATGTCCAAGTACCTTATGTAGGATTACTGCTCGTCAGGAGCCTCGTTGTCCTGAGGTGCACCCTGGTAGTCCTGAGGACCCTGAGGTCCGCCCTGGGCACCGTTGTTCATGTTCTGATAGAGTTCGCTCATGAGCTTGTTGAGTTCCTCGGTGTAGCGGTCAATGTCAGAGACATTCTGGTTCTTGACAGCCTCCTTGAGGGATGCGAGAGGAGCCTCGATGGCAGACTTCTTGTCAGCAGGCACCTTGTCACCGTTGTCCTTGAGGAACTTCTCCACCTGGAATGCAAGGGCGTCGGCGTTGTTGATCTTCTCGACCCTTTCCTTTTCGGCTGCGTCCGCTGCTTCGTTGGCCTTGGCCTCGTCACGCATACGACGGATCTCGTCCTCGCTCAGACCGCTCGAAGCCTCGATGCGTATCTTCTGCTCCTTGCCGGTAGCCTTGTCAGTAGCCTTGACATTGAGGATACCATTGGCATCGATGTCAAAGGACACCTCGATCTGAGGCACGCCTCTCGGGGCAGGAGTGATACCGTCCAGATGGAAGACTCCAATCTGCTTGTTGTCCTTGGCCATAGGACGCTCTCCCTGCAGGACGCGAATCTCTACGCTGGGCTGGTTATCAGCGGCGGTGGAGAACACCTGGGACTTCTGCACAGGGATAGTCGTATTGGACTCGATCAGTTTAGTCATGACACCGCCGAGAGTCTCGATACCGAGAGACAGAGGGGTGACATCCAGCAGAAGGACATCCTTGACATCGCCTGCGAGAACACCGCCCTGGATGGAAGCACCGATAGCAACTACCTCGTCAGGGTTGACACTCTTGTTAGGCTCTTTGCCGAAAAAACTCTTGACAAGTTCCTGCACCTTGGGGATACGGGTAGAACCGCCCACGAGGAGCACCTCGTCAATATCGGAAGTAGAGAGACGTGCATCGGACAGAGCCTTGCGGCAAGGCTCAATGCTGCGCTCGAAGAGGTCATCGCAGAGCTGCTCGAATTTGGCACGGGTAAGTGTCTTTACAAGATGCTTGGGCACTCCGTCCACGGGCATGATGTAAGGGAGGTTGATCTCCGCGGAAGTCTGGCTGGAAAGTTCGATTTTCGCCTTCTCTGCAGCCTCCTTGAGTCTCTGGAGAGCCATAGGGTCCTTCTTGAGGTCGATGCCGCCGTTCTCGGATGCGAACTCGTCGGAGAGCCAGTCAATAATCTTCTGATCGAAATCGTCACCGCCGAGGTGGGTGTCACCGTTGGTGGACTTCACCTCAAACACGCCGTCACCGAGTTCCAGAATGGAAATATCGAAAGTACCGCCACCAAGGTCATAGACAGCGACCTTCATATTGGTATTCTTCTTGTCGAGACCATAGGCAAGCGCTGCTGCAGTAGGCTCGTTGATGATACGCTTCACATCAAGTCCTGCAATCTTGCCGGCCTCCTTGGTAGCCTGACGCTGCGAGTCGGAGAAGTATGCAGGCACGGTGATGACAGCCTCGGTAACCTCCTGACGGAGATAGTCTTCGGCAACTTTCTTCATTTTCTGCAGAATGATTGCAGAAATCTCCTGAGGAGTATAGAGACGTCCGTTGATGTCCACGCGAGGGGTGTTGTTGTCACCCTTGACGACCTGATAAGGCACGCGGGACACTTCCCTGCTGACCTGATCATAGGTCTCACCCATGAATCTCTTGATGGAGAACACGGTGTTTTTGGGGTTGGTGATAGCCTGACGCTTTGCAGGGTTACCTATCTTGCGCTCTCCACCGTCAGTGAAAGCCACGACGGAGGGAGTGGTACGCTCTCCTTCACTGTTGATAATAACGGTAGGCTGGTTGCCTTCCATAACGGCCACGCAGGAGTTCGTGGTACCGAGGTCAATTCCAATAATTTTTCCCATAATATTTCCTTTTTTATCTGTTTCTTTTTCCTGCCGCAGGTCTGTACGCCTTGGCGGCCGGAGGACAAAATAACGAATGCCGTGCCAGCGCATAGTTGACTGACATTTTGACAGAACAGGCAAAGCATCCCCTTATAGAGTTCCATTCTACGGAACTGTTTCTTAAATTTGCAGCACAATGGAATACAGACAACTTTCGGAACAGGAATACGCAGACCTCAAAAGCAGGATACTCTACGAGGACAACCATCTGCTGATAGTAAACAAGAGAGCCGGCGAGATCACCCAGGGTGACAAGACCGGAGACGAATGCATTGCAGACACTTACAAGGCATTCATCGCCATGAGGGACGCCAAGCCGAGCAAGGTATTCATGGGTGTACCGCACAGGCTGGACCGCCCTGTCAGTGGCATAGTGATTCTCGCCAAGACATCCAAAGGCCTGGAGAGAATGTCCAAAATGTTCCGGGAGGGCAATGTACACAAGACCTACTGGGCCCTGTGCCACGAAGCCCCTGCCGCCCCGCAAGGAGAACTCCAGGACTGGATGACACGCAATGAGCGCCAGAACAAATCCTATGTGAGCAAATCCGGCGCTCAGGGAGCCAAACTCGCAC
>CAZKRZ010000049.1:0-8889 GCA_964555325.1 uncultured Muribaculaceae bacterium | reverse complement strand
CCAGTCTCTCGTAGTCCTCGCGTCCCACGATACCGCGTGCTATGATTTCCTCCTTGCTTATATCCTCGTCATGTCCTTCGTCTGCCTTGGTGGTAGGTGTGATTATCGGCTCGGGGAAACGCTGGTTCTCCACCATTCCCTCGGGGAGGGGCACTCCGCAGAGCGTCCTCTTGCCGGCCTTGTACTCGCGCCATGCGTGTCCGGTGAGGTATCCGCGAATGACCATCTCGACCTTGAACGGCTCGCAGCGCCAGCCTATAGTCGCCATCGGATCCACTTCCGCCAGTTTCCAGTTGGGGATAATGTCAGACGTAGCGTCCAGAAACTTGGCCGCTATCTGGTTGAGCACCTGCCCCTTGTAGGGAATACCCTCAGGGAGCACGACATCAAATGCCGAAATGCGGTCGGTTGCCACCATCACGAGCAGGTCCTCGCCGATGCTGTACACATCCCGTACCTTGCCGGTGTACTTGGACACCTGTCCGGGAAAATGGAAATCAGTAGAAGTAATCGCTGTCATATATAAGAAGCTGTTTTGAAATGTCACACGCCGACGCAAAAATACTTCTTTTTCCCTGCAATCGGAACACCGTACAGCACAAATGCACGCCCGCCACAGACAATAATCCGTCAGGCCTTGCGTATCATGAACACCACCGCCGCAATACAGATACAGACACCCGCCGCCATCTGCGCCGTGAGCAGTTCCCCGAACACCGCCACCCCGACAAACATTGCCGTCAGCGGCTCGAATACCCCGAGGACAGAGGTCTTTGTCGGGCCTATAATCCTGGTAGAGACCGCGAGAGTCAGCATGGACACCATGGTCGGAAATATCGCCAGACCTGCCAGCAGTCCCCAATCCGAAAGGGTATCGATCCCTTCGACCAAGTTCCCTCCCTGCGCCGCACGGATGACGGCAAAGAGTATGCTGCCTGTCAGCAAGGCATAGAATGTCAAGGTATGCTCGGAGACATGCCGTATGCGGCGGCTGCGGTTGACCACCACCAGATAGAACGCGTAACTCAACGCCGACACGACAGCCAGCGCCAGGCCTCCGATATGGATGACTGCACCTCCGGACGGCTTGGATAGCAGCAGGATACCTACAAATGTCGCGACTATGGACAGCCAGGTCAGCCAGTCCGGAATCACCTTCAGCGCCACCATTATTATGGCGACGAATACAGGATAGAGGTATACGAGCGTGGTCGCGAGCCCCGAGGGAATGTAGTTGTATGAGCAGAACAGGAACAGGCTGCTACATGCAAACAGCAGTCCCAGCATAGCCAGTATGCGCAGTTCGCTGCCATTGACACGGAAACTCTCCTTGCGGAGAATCATCCACCCTCCAAGCATCAGCGCCGAAAAGAAATATCTGAAAAACAGCATCACAAGCACGGGCACGCCACTGTCCATCAATGGTTTGGCAAACAGCGGATTCAGTCCGTAAGACACTCCGGCAGCAATGCCTGCCGCATATCCGAGGACGCGGCTGCCACCCAGCCTCTGCATTTTATTGTCCATAGTCATTCTCAAAGTATTCTACCGCACCCGTCATTCAACAGATGCCGGTTTTGCGGACGCAAATATACGGGATAATAGATTAACTTTGTCCCGTAAATTCAACACCGGATATGAAGACCTGGCATCTGACAGCAATAGCGCTCCTGCCCATACTGGCGGCATGCGCGGCACAGCCCACAGGGGCGGAATACATATTGGACAGGACTCTGGAAGTGGAAGGACGCCAAGGCGTGGCCACGGACGGGCACCATTACTACGTGTCCGGCTCGACCGCATTATATAGATATGGTATGGACGGGAGTCTCGAGGCCTCGGACACTCATCCTTTCGATGAGCTCACACTGGAATGCAACCACATCGGGGACATAGACATTTGGAACGGAGAAATATACGCCGGATGCGAATGGTTTATGGACGGCAAGGGGCACAACATACAGATAGCCGTATATGACGCCTCGACCCTGAAATACAAATACTCTATACCCTGGGACCAGACATCGGGACAGGTCGAATGCTGCGGTCTGGCAGTAGACAGCGTCCGCAACGAAGTATGGATGGCAGACTGGGTAAACGGCAGCCACCTATACTGCTACAACCTCACGGACAGGAAATTCTCCCGCGCTCTCGAACTCAAACTTGAGGGAACCGAAGGCCGCTTCCCCACTCTGCAGCAGGGCATTGCATTCCTCGACGGGAAGATACTGATTTCGTGCGATGACGGAGATGCAGACAAAGGCGAGGCTGACCACCTGTATATCGCCGACCCGGAAACTGGCGAAACGACGCTGTTCCGCACGATGGACGATTTCAGACTCACCGGAGAGATCGAAGGCCTGACCGTCAATCCGCTGAACGAAGAACTGACCGTGCTCTCCAACAGAGGCGCACGCATAATCCTCGGCATGCCAAGGGGATTCTATCCCGGCTATGACAAGGAAATCCACGAAATCTACATCTATCGCCGCGTAAAGGCATGACTATAGAGAAGCACCCATTCACCCCGTTCCTCCCGGCAGGTGCCAAAGTGCTGATGCTGGGCACTTTCCCTCCCAAGTCCACGCGTTGGACGATGGACTTCTATTACCCGAATTTCATAAACGACATGTGGCGGATTGTGGGTCTGGTATTCTGCAATGACAAGGACAGATTCGTCCGCGGACGCAGTTTCGACCAGGAAGCGATAATGTCATTCTGTGCAGAAAAAGGCATTGCCCTATATGACACGGCAAGCGAAATACGCCGGCTCAAGGACAACGCCTCGGACAAGTTTCTCGACATCATGACACCCACCGATACAGCACAGTTGCTCAAACGGTTACCCGAATGCCGCGCCATAGTCGCCACCGGAGCCAAGGCCGCCGAAGTCCTATGCGAGACATTCGCCTGTCCCCTGCCCAAAATGGGAGAATACTCTGTCTTCACATTCGAAAAAAGGGAGCTCCGTCTATACAGGCTCCCCTCTTCGTCACGAGCCTATCCGCTCGCATTGGAAAAGAAAGCGGCATATTACAGCCGCATGTTCAGCGAAATTATACCCTGATTTTCGCAATAATCTTGCGAATCTCTCCCTCGCCTATCGCCGGCGCGTGCGCATCCTCGGGGAAGCACACCACGATGTCTCCGGGATTGAGGTCCACATAGCAGGTCGGCTTGTCGGTGTACATGGCGCAATCGCTCTTGGGATCGTATTCCTTGGAGGGATGCTCGAGTTTCTCCGTGTCTTTCCAGCCTATTGTCTCATGGCCGGACAGCACCATGTGCACGTCAATATATTCCTTGTGTATCTCCAACTGCTGCTCTTCTGCAGTGAGAGTCTTGATATTGACATTGTTGACGAACAGTTCGTCGCCGTCCAGTTCAATCCTGCCGAGTTCCTCATTCAGCAGATCATGGCTGCTGATGAACTCAATCAACTGGGAAAATTTGGGATGAAGGCCGGCATACCTGCCGAATCCCGACAAATCAGTTACTATCATATCTCTATAAAATATTAACGTATAAGGAATTCAATACCGAGCCATGCAAGCCATCCGGCAAAATACATGACTACGAATGCAATGACGATGACCGCAAGCAGCACCAGCGCTATCTTGAGACCGCAGTGCTTTTTCTTGGGAGCATACGGGTCAGGCAGCACCACGATAGGGAACTTGGCGAGAGTTGTCAGTGTCGCTCCGAATGTGGCATTGACAAGAGCCGTGGCATTCATCGCCCAGCCGTTGTTGTTGAGTACGGGAGAGATGTTACGGCGGCGTATCTTCTGCCATGCGAGGAACATGGACGGTCCGGACACGACCACCACCAGTATCAGCAGGACGAGCAGGATATTGTACCACGGAGTCACCAGTTTGGCAAGAGCCGCAGTCAGATAGCCTACCGCCATACCTATGGCCGCGAATATACCGGCAAACTTGGCAATATCGAAAGCCGGTTTGGAGTCTGCCGGCTTGGGAGCGGCGTCTTTGGACGCATCCGTGGGCAGGGAAACATTGGATACCTTGTCGGTCAGAGCCGCATCCACCTTGGCGCTGCGTTCGTTGGCGCTCTTGGTGATACGATCTCCGATTGTACGCGCCAGTTTGTGATAGGGAGACCAGAACGCCTGCCTGATACTGATAGGATTATCTATGATTTTGGTCACCACGGCATCCCAATCGAGCCCGTTACGGTCATAGAACACGCAGTTTTTGCCGACCCTGATGTCATTGACATCTCCGTCCGTTATAATGGCAGCTATCTTCATGGTCGCTCCGCATACACGCGAAGTGCAGTCGCAATACACGACATACATGCCGGAAAGGGCTGCTATGGAACCCTTGCTGTCATTGTCAGTGACCTTGATACACAACTGGCAGCACCTCTGGTCTATATACAGGTCACCTGCCTGGAAAATAGCCTTGGTGTCAGGATTATAGAAGTCCGCGAATGTCACGAAGTTGCGCACAAAACTGCCGAACCAGCGCACATAGTGGAGGAGTTTGCAGACATTCTCCACACCTTTGACTTCCGCCTCCAAAGCCTTGTCCTGGGCGATGAGGGAGTCAATCTCTGCCTTGCGGTTCTCCGCGAGGACTGCCCTGACCGCGGCTTCGCCCAACGGCTCGACCTGCTCTCCTGCCTTGGCAGAAAGCCATGCGGCATAAGGTGCTATAGCCGACTTGATTGCATTCCATTCTTTTTCTGTCATGGAGGCGGCATCTCCGCCGAGCACCGAGGTCTTAAGTGCTTCAACAGCATCTCTCCATGCCGGATTGACCGCTCCGAGAGGCAGGACACCGTCAGTATTGACACGTGCGAGCGGATAGTCGGCGATTTCCTTGCCGGCTTCCGCGAGATTGCCGGCGCTGATGGCGGCGATGCGGTCCACATTGACATCGAGAGCGGCAACGGCTGCATTGTCAAACGCAGCGAGACGGCAACGGACAAAGAAGTCCTCCACCTTGTCCTTGACAGCGCAGACAGCGGAATATGCAGCCGGCGTGGCATCCCCGTACGGGAATACTTTTGCCTTGTCAGCCTCCGCCGCGTCAAGCCATGCGGCATAATCCGCACATGCCTTGTAGAATGCGTCCGCCTGCTCCTGGTTGATACCGTCCTCTCCGCTGCGGTCTGGTGTCTTGCCTATGCAAGCCATCACCTTGGATATTGTATCCTTGAGAGCCACATCATCCGTGGAGCAAGGAGTCACTACACCGTCTCCGTTGAAACGGGTCCCCTTGAATATCGCTACGGAGTCGGCCAGATCCGCGAGGGACACGCATGCGTCTTCGCCGCGGCCGAGATTCTTAAGTATATTGACGGCGCTGCCGTACAGTTTCTCACCCTCTTCACTGTCACGGTTGATAGCTGCAAGAGGCATGGAATCAGGCGCTTCCACCAATATGTCTTTCTGTGCGAGCACCTTTCCGAGCCATGACGAAGCCGCCTTGACTTCGCCTACGCGTATCCTGCCGTCGTGATCCGAATCAAGCAGTTTGAGAGTCTCCGCATCGAACTCCAGTCCGTCTACGGGACAGCTGAGCACTGTCCACATCTTCTGGTCCAACTGTTCGAGGCTGGTCATATCCTCGCCGGTCTCGATATTGACGCGAGTCACGCCACCGACCTTGCTGAATTTCCAATTGTGTTTATTCCCCATAAAATAGTCATTCTGATTAAAGTATACAATATAGTGATTTTCTCTTATCTTTGCGCCCACAAAAGCGGCACTTTATATGGATTTCGTTACAATTTTTGATTTCATAGGCACATTCGCATTCGCGATAAGCGGCACGAGGCTGGCGGCGCGCAAACATTTCGACCTGTTCGGAGCATACGTGGTCGGATTTGTGACCGCAGTGGGCGGAGGTACCATCAGAGACCTGGCGCTGGACATGACCCCGTTCTGGATGGAGCACATATCGTATCTGCTCATCACCGCCCTCGCGCTCATGGTGACCATCGTATTCAAAAAGTGGATTGTCAGGCTCAACTATACCTTCTTTATTTTCGATGCCATAGGCCTCGGCCTGTTCACGGTCGTCGGTATAAGCAAGACACTCGGCGCAGGCTTCCCGATGTGGGTCGCGGCAATCATGGGCTGCATCACAGGTGCGGCAGGAGGTATGCTACGCGACATATTCATCAACGAGATTCCGCTCATATTCCGCAAAGACATCTACGCGATGGCATGTTTCGGCGGAGCGGTCATGTATTGGATCTGCATGAAGGCCGGTCTGGGTACAATAGCGACGCAGACCATCGCTGCAGTATCAGTGATACTCATACGAGTGGTCTGCGTCCATAAGAAGATGAGCCTGCCGTCCCTCACTCCCATTCCGGGCGAAGAGACAGAGTAGCTCCTGTCATCAGAAGAGGAATGCTACGGAAACCGAGATTCCGTTGCACTTGGTGCTGCCGACAGATTTGGCAATTCCCTCAAGTGTAATGTTGTCGTTTACCTTGCCGTCATAGCCATAGACATTGCCGAGATCCCAGAAATATCTGGCGGACACCTGGATATGCTTGAGCACTTCCGCTCCTACACCCAGACCGACTCCGTACTCGAGCCTGTTCTTGACATTGTCCCATCCCTTGCTGGTGCCCTTAACGGCTGCGACCTTGTAGGATGTCTCATTGGAAACGGCATATCCGATATAAGGCTCGGCGAAGCCATAGATACGTGCAAGTCCCAACATCGAATTTCCGACCTGTATCTGCACGGGGAGCTCGAGGAATCCCGTCTTCATATCGATAGACGCGTCAACGAGACCTGTACCGCTTATATCCTCGATCGAAGAGCCCTTCATGTTGTAGATAAGGGCAGGCTGGATAGCCACAAGTCCGAGATCCAGTTTGTAGGCAAGTCCGATGTGATACTGGTTGATGCTCTTGGCGTCACCCACAGCCGATTTGATGTTCGTATGCGAGGACGTAAGACCGGCGATGACACCGACCTGTGCATTCGCGCTGAAAGCAAGCGACATGGCTGCAATGGCCACAAGAATTTTTTTCATATCAAAAAAAATAAGTTAAAATGTTTCCGCAAATATAAGCGATTTTTCCTATTCCGTTACAAATCCGCTCAAAGGGCCCTGTAGTGCAGCAAGAGGGCATTTCCGGGCTCCGCTATCTTGAGAGTATAGCCTGCAGCCAACTCTGCGCCGGACACAGTCACCGGCTCGATTTCGCTGTCTACATACTTCTCTTCTATTACATATTCGCGCTCAGGCTGTAGCCCACGCAGCCTCACGACAAGGCTGTCATCTACGCACTCCGGACGGCGGAATGCGACCACATAACCACTGCCGTCTGACGGGCGGTCGAGCTGATACGCCAGGAATATGTCCGCTCCTGTCACGTCACCATAGCCCGACAGAGGGTAGAAATCCTCCAGATAATAAGGCGCCACCTCGCGGCAGATTCCGATAATACGCTTCTGCTCGGGGATAGAGACATTGTTGGTGACCACGCCCCATGTAAACACGCAGCCGGCACCGAGCGAGGACACCACCCCGTATTTGCTCTGATGTATGATATTGGTGCAATGGACGGGCAGCCACTGACTGATATGATAAGTGTGGCACTGGTTGGCATCCGCCTTGCCGGAATAATCCTCCCTCCACATCGGGATCGCACGACGCGTCATCTCTATGTCCAGACGGCGACCTCCGCCGGCGCAGTTGTCTATCATCAGATGAGGCAGCTGCTCGTGCAGATAATCCAGATATTTATACAATCCGTTGATATACTTCACTTCGCAGACACCAGCACGCCCAGGCTCGTCGTTGTTGAGCCAGAATTTCTCGGGATAGATATTGAAATCCTGCCTGTAGCAGTCCACCTTGGCGTCCGTGAGATACTGCACCATGCTCTCGCATACAAACTTTAGTGCCGCAGGATCTCCGAGATTGACTATGAATGCGCTGTCCACCTGATAGTCCAGCGGCACGACAGGCTCGCCCGACTCTGCCAGCATAAACTCCGGGTGTTCATGCGCCCAGTCCGAATCGACATTGGCACGCTCCGGCTCGAACCACAGCATAAACTTGCAACCTGCCTCATGCACGGCATCCGCCACTGGCGCCAGTCCGTCGGGGAATCTCTCCGGATCTGGAGTCCAGTTGCCTACAGCATTGTGCCACCAATAGCCATTGTCCCAGTCACGGGCACGGGAATACCAGCCTGCATCCAGCCAATAACCGTCCACCAGAGTCCCGAACATCTTCTGACGCCCGACCACCGCGACCGCATAATCATCTGTCATACAGACATATTCGTCGCAGGGACGCGGATCTCCGGTATTGCTGAAATTATTGAACATGGGCACTTTGAGCGGCTCTCCGTTGGTCTCGGGATGATAATGGGCCATCACCAGACGGCGGAACACATTCTGGCCGTCCATACGGTCCTCTCCCTGCCAGGGCAGCAGCACCACAGAGGGCATGCGCAACTCCTCGCCGGGACGCAGATACGCGTCAAATGTCTTGAGACCGGCCTGCACCCTCATCCTGTCACCTGCAGGACGGCCCACGGTGGCGAGCCATTCTCCCGTCCATCCTATCGCATAGACCACTCCGCCGGTAGGCGTCAACACATTGAAATACGGCATCTTGTGGCTCGACGACCTACCCTCGCGCGGATACATCATCACGGTATCGCCTACCTCTAACAATGTCGTCTCCGGATGGAAGTCCCCGGGTCCGAACTGCGCACCGTCCGCATGGAACAGCGTCCAATCCCCCTCTCGGGAATCCGAAGTCTGATACAGGTCAATGGAATGGAAATCCGACACCCTCCTCGTATCCTTACGGGAATTGTTGCGCAGGATCACAACCCATTCCATGGCATCGAAATCCTCAAAACTCTTTACCCTGCACTCTA
>CAZKRZ010000048.1:0-8891 GCA_964555325.1 uncultured Muribaculaceae bacterium | reverse complement strand
CGGCATGGGCGAGCGCATTCATCTGGCTCTTGATGTCGTAGGCGAATTTGGTAATGGTCGGGTCCTCCATAATCGCCTTGAAATCAGACACCTTGCCGTCTGCGGCGAGTATCTTGTCTTGGGACAGGGTTGCGACGGTGATGCGGCGGATGGGGGAGAATATTCCCGGGGTCTCCGTTTCTGTGACGAAAGAGCATTTGCCGGCAATGCTGACGGCGGTGGAGAGTCTGACTATGCTCGTCTTTTCAAATTCGATGACGCCGCAGGTCTCGGGCTTGTCGAATGCTTCCGCTTCCTGCCCGGTGATGGCAGTGACTGTCTTGCGCAGGGAGAGGAATTCGTATTCCTTGAACAGGTCGGCGAGTTCGGGGGTGTAGCGTATGTTGAGGGCTGTAGCCTCGGTGGGGATGTCTATCCCTATGTCTGTCTTGATGGTTACGAGCCTCTTGCTCAATGCGATATGGCCTTTTGCCGCCTCGAACATCATGGCCTGCTTTTCGGAGAGTTCGGAGAGGTGGGCGTAGATGTTTTCGACCGAGCCGTAGCGCGATATGAGTTTGCCTGCCCAGACCTCGCCTATTCCCTTGACACCTGGGACATTGTCAGCGGCGTCTCCGCATATCGCGAGCATGTCGATGACCTGTATTGGGTCTATTATATTATACTTTTCGCAGATTTCCTTTGTGCCGATAATCTCGTTTTCGCTGCCGGTACGGCCGGGCTTGTACTGGCGGATGTTTTCGTCAATGAGCTGGCCGTAATCCTTGTCCGGGCTGACCATATATACCTCATAGCCCTCGCGTCCGGCGCGTTTTGCCATTGAGCCGATGACATCGTCGGCTTCGTATCCCTTGATCATCAGCACCGGAATGTCGAGGCAGCGGCAGATGTCGGTCAGCGGCTCGAGAGCGTCGATGACGAGTTGCGGAGTCTCGGCGCGGTTGGCCTTGTACTCGGGATACAGTTCGTTCCTGAATGAGCCTCCCGGCGGGTCGAATGCCACTGCGATGTTGTCCGGGCGTTCGCGGACGATGAGTTCCAGTAGGTATTTGGTAAATCCGAACAGTATCGAGGTGTCCATGCCCTTGCTGTTGACCATAGGATGCCTGTAGAAAGCATAGTACATCTTGAAGATGAGGGCGTGTCCGTCGATTATATATAGTCTTTTTGCCATAAGTTTCGCAGGAAAGTTTCAAATCATAAAAATAAGACAGTTTGTGAAACTTCCCAAACAAAATCACCCCTCTGCGCGGATGATGCGGCAGAGGGGTGAGAATATTCTATGTATTGCTGTTTAAAGCAGATGGACAGCAGCGGTAAGTCCGGCCATGACGATGGAGACCATGCTCATGAGTTTTATGAGGATGTTCAGCGAAGGACCGGAGGTGTCTTTGAACGGGTCTCCTACGGTGTCACCTACGACTGTGGCATGGTGGGCGTCGGAGTTCTTGCCTCCGAGATGGCCTTCCTCGACATATTTCTTGGCATTGTCCCAGGCGCCGCCGGAGTTTGCCATGAATACTGCGAGCACGAATCCTGAGCCGAGACCGCCTATGAGGAGGCCGAGAGTGCCGGCGACGCCAAGTACAAGCCCTACGAGAACGGGGACCAATATGGCTATGACAGAGGGCAGGAGCATCTCTATCTGCGCAGCCTTGGTGGAGATTTCCACGCAACGCTTGTAGTCGGGAGTGCCTTCGCCAGTCAGAATGCCTTTGATTTCGGCAAACTGGCGTCGGACCTCGACGACCATCTTCTGTGCGGCACGGCCCACGGCATTCATGGTCAGTCCGCAGAAGAGGAACGACATCATCGCTCCGACGAATACGCCTGCGAGTACAGAGGGGTTCATCAGAGAGACATCAAAATGTTCGAGCACATCGCTGATAGAGGCGGATGCCGCTTCCACGCCGTTGATGGTGGCGCCGGCGACCCTGCCTATGGCTATCTTGATTTCCTCTATATAGGAGGCGAGCAGTGCGAGGGCTGTGAGTGCGGCAGAGCCGATTGCGAAGCCCTTGCCGGTGGCGGCGGTGGTGTTGCCGAGAGCATCCAGGACATCAGTGCGCTCGCGGACTTCCGGATCGAGCTCGCTCATCTGTGCGTTGCCTCCTGCGTTGTCGGCTATAGGGCCGTAGGCGTCGGTCGCAAGGGTGATACCCAGAGTCGAGAGCATGCCGACGGCTGCGATGGCCACTCCATAGAGCCCCATAGACAGATTGGCGGAAGAAAGCATATTCTGCACATCAAATCCGATTGCGCACAGGTAGGCAAGAATGATGGCGAATGCGATGGTGACCACCGGTACGCAGGTGGAAATCATGCCGAGTCCGACACCGCTGATGACGACGGTGGCAGGACCGGTCTTGGCACTCTCTGCGAGTTTCTGCGTGGGCCTGTACGAATGGGAAGTGTAGTATTCGGTGCTCTTGCCGATAATCACGCCTGCGAGCAGACCGCTGATGACGGACAGGGAGAAATGCCACCATGAGTTGTCGGCTGTGCCGAATACCAGCGCCAGGATGCCGAAAGAGGCTATTCCGCTGAGGATCGCCGCGAGATTGGTGCCCAGGTTCATGGAACCGAGCAGCTGTTTCATGCCTGCGCCCTCCTTGGTGCGTATGGTGAATATGCACACTACCGATAGCAGGACGCCGACGGCTGCGATGAGCATAGGAGCGAGAATCGCCTTGATCTGTGCGTCCGGACCTTCCATAAAGAATGCGGACGCTCCGAGGGCCATTGTAGAGAGGATAGAGCCGCAGTAGGACTCGTACAGGTCCGCGCCCATGCCCGCGACATCACCCACATTGTCACCTACATTGTCAGCGATGGTGGCGGGGTTGCGCGGGTCGTCCTCGGGGAGGTCCGACTCTACCTTGCCTACTATGTCAGCGCCTACATCGGCGGCCTTGGTGTAGATACCGCCGCCTACGCGTGCAAAGAGTGCCTGCGTGGACGCTCCCATGCCGAATGTGAGCATGGTCGTCGTGATGATGACGAGGTTCTGCGCCTGCGTCATGTCATAGAATGCCCCCAATACCATATACCACAGGCTGATGTCGAGGAGCCCAAGGCCGACGACCGTGAGGCCCATCACCGCTCCGGAGCGGAATGCTATCTTCAGACCGGAGTTGAGGCTTTTGCGGCAGGCGTTGGCTGTCCTGCCGGAGGCGTAAGTGGCAGTCTTCATGCCGATGAATCCTGCGAGACCGGAGAAGAATCCGCCTGTCAGGAAAGCGAACGGAACCCAGGGATTCTGGAGTCCGAATCCGTAGGCGAGCACTGCAAAAAAGGCTGCCAATATCAGGAATACGATAATGACAACCTTATACTGCTGCTTGAGATATGCCATGGCTCCCTGCCTGACATACTCTGCAATCTGTTTCATTGTCGGGGTACCTTCGTCCGCCCTGCGCATCTGGCGGTAGAAGATGGCGGCGAAGAGGAGTGCAACGACCGATGCCGCCGGTACGAGATAAAATAGTGTATTCATACTATAATAATGTGGTTAGTAGTTTCTCCGTGGTTCTGTTTGCAAGTATAAGAAAATTCGGATATAAAAACACCTATACAAAAACTTATACAAGTAATTTTGAGTGTAGAATACTAACTTTACATCTAATTTCTATATATTTGTATACCAATAGATTCAATATTGAATAATACTTAACATATTGCGTTCCCGAGCGGAGTTGTAATTTTGGGCGGAATACTTTTTTTCAAAAAACCCGATAATTAAATTTGTCCATCAAGATATGCTTACAAGAAAGAAAACAAAAGCGACGATTGAGAATCTTGATAAGTTCTTTGACATAAGCGACCAGTGTTTGCTGGTCTTTGAAGAAGGGATCAAGAGTTTCCTTTATGAGGACAGTGTCCGTTTTGCGAGTGCTCTGGAGACGGTTTCGGGTCTGGAGAACCAGGCGGATGAACTGCGGCACAAAATCGATATGGATATATATGGTTATACCGGTCCGTCGGGATTCGGAGGTGATATTCTCCGTCTTAACGAGCGGCTTTACCATATTATATATATACTCAACAACGATATATTCCAGTTCGACATCGAGCGACCGTTCATTCCAATCAGTCTGAGGTCTGATTTCCTGGTGCTGCTGGAACTGTCGGTCAAGGCTGCCGCCACTGTAGTGCCCGTGGCGAGGCAGTATTTCCGCAATCCGCCGGATATTCATGACGGTTTGCAGAAAGTGTTCTTCTATCAGAAGGAGACGGACAAGAAGTCCAAGATCCTCAAGCGGAAAGTGTTCCAGGATATGCCCGATCTGAAACTCAGCGAGAAGTTTCATTTGAGGTATTTCGCCCTGCATATAGAGGAACTGGCAGTGGCTGCCGTCAAGGTGGCGGACCAGCTGGCCGTAATGTCTGTGCGCAATGCTTGACCTGTCATTCATATATGCGGTCCAGGCGGCAGGGGATGATGCTTTGATGCGCTTTGCCTGCTGGATATTGGCGAGCGTCTTGTGTGCGCTGCTGACAGTCGCGCTGAAAGCCTTTGGCGGCAAGCGCGGTTTTGCCCGTGGTAGGCATTTGCTCCTGCAACTGGACAGGCGCCGTGCATTCGGCAATATCAGTCTTGTGTGCTGCATGGCTGCTCTGCTGTGGAACGCCCGTCTCTTGGCGTATGAACCATGGCTGTATCTTGCCCTCGCGGCGGAGATGGCCTGCTGCGCATACCGGCTCAGAGGGCGTAGGCACATGGCCGACACGATAGAGTTGAGCGTGATAAGCATTTCGAGTGCTGCGGTGCTGGCTCTCTCTCCTGTGGCTCTTTCTCCTGTGGCTCTGTTGTCGGTGTGCCATTGTGTTTTCAGCGGAAACGGCTGGAAACGTTTTGTGACGGCGGTGTTTGCAGTCCCGGCAGCCGTGTATGTGATTGCCGGTCTGTGGCGCAATCCGGAGCGATGGCTTCTGGCGCTCGCCCTGGCAATGGCGTGCATACTGTGTGTATGTATGCTGCTGGCATTGAGGTACAGACGCGAGGCGATGCGCTACAGGCAGAAACTGGATGTCAAGCAGCAGGAGAGCGACATCGAGCGCAGGCGCATGGACGAACTGGAACTCAATATCATCAAGAACGAGAGGGAGAATCTGCTGAACATGCTGGATATCAGGCGTCAGGAGGTGCGTGATACGGCCGAGAAGATGACCGACCAGAGCCTGTTTATGCAGGAGATATACGAAATGATATGCCGAGCCCAGTTGTCGGATGTTGCGGAGGAACGTTCTGACCTTCTTCAGGAAATGAAATCGAAGATTCAACTGAGAATGAACTTCTCGGACGAACGGACGAATTTCAACCAAAACGTGGAAGAGCTCCACAAGGATTTCAGCATACGTCTGCAGGCCCGTTATCCCAACCTCTCCGCCCAGGAGAGAAAACTTGCAGCCATGCTCCGTCTGGAGTTCCCTACTAAATATATGGCGGTGATACTGAATATTTCCCCCAAGAGCGTGGAGATAGAGAGGCATCGCCTCCGCAAGAAATTCGGTTTGGACAGAAAGACCAAACTGACTGAATTTGTAAAAAACATTTGATAATCAACCATAATGTACTTTATTATGAAGCACCACATTTTTTTGACACTTGCTGCGGCATGCGTGACAATGAGCGCATTCGCACAGACAACAAATGAGCCCGAGTACAATCAGTATGGGCAGAAAGTGACCTCTACTCCGGTAAAGGCGCAGGTACAGGACGGTATCCTTGTCTTCCAGAACAAGGACGCCAACTATAAGTTCTGGTTTGATGTGCGTATCCAGGGCGATGCAGCCGTATACTTCGGATATGACAAGGACCTCGTCAAAATCGGTAACGGCATGAATATCCGCCGCTCCCGTTTCGCCGTCAAGGCGCAGTTGGACAAGAACTGGTATGGTGAGATCGATACCGACTGGACCAGCGGTACTCCCGAGTTGAAAGACGCTATCCTCGAGTTCACCGGTGTGGACAACCTTTCAATCAAGGCCGGTAACTTCAAGGAGAATTTCTCTATCCAGAGGAATACTACTTCCCGTTATCTCCAGTTTATGGAGAGGCCTATGGTGACGAGCCTTGCTCCGTCCCGTCATCTGGGTATCAATGTCAAGTATTCCCTCCCTTATGTCTGGGCGAGCGCAGGTGTCTTCGGCCCCGAACTGAAGAGCACAGAGGAGATGACCATGATGGAGGACGGCAATAAGGATCTCGGTCTGAATGAGGGACTTTCCTACACAGGCAAGATTGTCGCGAGGCCTCTCTTCAAGATGGACAACGCCTCCCTGCATATCGGTGGAGCATTCTCCTACAGGGAGCCCAAACTCTCCAATACAGACGGTTACAACACAGCCCGTTACAGTACACGTAACTCTACTTCCATCAACAGGAAGAAATTCCTCGATACCGATGTCATCTCTAAGGTGGATCACGAGATTGCCTGGACTCTCGAGGCTGCCGGACATTGGAACGGACTTCGCTATGAGGCTGCTTACATCGCCAGGAGCGCATATCTCAGACCCGATGCAGAGGTCAAGGGCACACAGACAGCCGACGGCTGGTATGTCCAGGGAGGATGGCTTCTCTTCGGCGGCCGTCAGAATTATGACGCAGGCGGTGCCAAGTACACCCGTATCACTCCGGGCAGAAGCTGGGGAGATGTCGAGCTCTGCGCACGTTATGAAATGGCTGATTTCAACTGCTCGAAATACTACGCCGGCGGTTCTGCACAGGCATTCACCCTCGGTCTGAACTTCTATCCCACGACCAATGTCAAATTCGTCATCAACTATCAGTACAACATGAACGACAAGTGGGCGAACGGCAAGGGCAGCAACGAAGGCGTCGACAAGGGTAAATTCTATACCGGCTTTGATGCAGACGGCAAGAAGACCAATATCCCTGCCTACATCTCCGGCACCAAGGGTATCAACTACCACATGATCGCATGCCGTTTCCAGGTTGCATTCTAACAGTCGTGAACCTATTTAATGACCAATTAACAAATACCATATCATGAAGAAGATAGTTATGTTTGCGATGGCAGCTGCATTCGCGCTGTCCTGCACAGATAAGGATTTTGAGACGGATCTCCCCGCTGACAAGCCCGTGGTTGACAATCCTACGGCAACCGGATTGGTGCTCAATGAATTGGGTAGTGGTGACAAGTTTATCGAACTCTACAATACAAGTGACAAGGAGGCCTCGCTGGAGGGTGTGATGCTTGTCAAATACGACTCTTCCAAGGAGGGTGGCAAGACTGTCACGTGGACCGGTGCCGCAGGTATGAAAGTAGCAGCCAAGTCCTGGTTCTATGTCGAGAGTTCCGATCTCGCCGATGAGGTTGAGGGCGGAAACCCCGAGTATGCCTATCAGAGCCCTGACCATATCTTCAATGGTGGTCTGTCCGGTAAGAAAAACCTCAAGGTCGACCTCTGTGACCCGTCGGGCAAGGTTCTTGACACATTCGAGAGGGGAGAGGAAGGAGCAAAAGGCTGGAATAATGTAAGTGGCTTTAACAATAACAAGAAAAACTCATTCTCCCGTGTTCCCGATGGTACCGGCGCATGGGTGTATGCCGCGCCCACAAAGGGTGCAGCCAACGGTGAGAAGACCGGCGACATAGAAATGACTCCTGGAGCATAATTCATTTAAATACATATTATCATGGCAAAAGAAGAATTGAAGATCGGTGAGATTTCCAAGCCCAGATTCGAGTTCCGCTCGTTCGGACAGGATTTCAGCGAAGCGCACAAGCGCATGGCGAGGCTTTCCGCCCCTGTACCCGAAAAGGTCTGGGAGCGTCACAGCGATGAGATTTATATCATATCCGCCAAGAACGATATCAACAATACCAAGATCCGCAACGGCAAGATGGACATCAAGACTTATGTCCAGACAGTCGATGGTCTCGAGCAGTGGAATCCTCTGATGAAGGGCGAGTTCCCCATCAGCGCGGAAGTGCTCAGGAACGAGGTCTATCCTGCATTCATGGTCGAGTGCCCCGAACTTACCAAGGACAGTTATACCTATGACGAGTTTATCGCCATGGTCAAGGCAGAGCCGGCTCTCGCCGCTGTCAGGGTACACAAACAGCGCTTTGGCTATATGGTGAACGACACTATCTGCGAGGTCGGCAATGTCCTCATCAACGGAGCCAAGGTCGTGACCATCAACTCCGAGTCCACTGAGATCGAGGATATAAAGAAGACCATCGCCGACTGTGGTCTCGAGGGTGTCGAGAATATCAACTACCTCCAGGCTATCAAGCGCGTTATCGGAATGTCAGACAAGGCTTTAGCAAACGAATAATCATGGCACAGGAAATCGAGAAAAAATTTCTGGTAAAGGGTGATTTCAAGGCGGATACCTTCAAGGAGACACGCATCACCCAGGGATACCTCAGCTCTGTTCCCGAGAGGACGGTCCGCGTCCGGGTCAAGGGCGACAAGGGATTCATCACTATCAAGGGTATAGGTAACGCTTCCGGAGCAGCCCGTTTCGAGTGGGAGAAAGAGATTCCCGTCGATGAGGTGAAGTCGCTTCTGGAACTGGCAGAGCCCGGTGTCATCGACAAGACCCGCTACCTCGTCAAGAATGCCGACGGCGTCCACACATGGGAGGTCGACGAGTTCTATGGAGATAATGACGGTCTGACTGTTGCTGAGATTGAACTCCAGGACGAGAACGAGCCGTTTGACAAGCCTTCATGGCTGGGAGAAGAAGTGACCGGTGATCCCAAGTACTTCAACTCCATGCTGATGAAGAATCCTTACAAGAACTGGAAGTAATTCATTTAAAATAAAATCGATATGGCATCCACGACAAATAATTTCGATCCCCTCGATCTGGGCAATTACAAGATTGAGAAACTCCCGCAGATGCAGAAATCCAA
>CAZKRZ010000047.1:1846-9137 GCA_964555325.1 uncultured Muribaculaceae bacterium | reverse complement strand
AGGCAGGCTCACTGAGGGATTCAGCGAATTCACCGTGAACGGATACACTTACGGCTGCCCGACCATGCAGGATTCCATCAAGGTACACATCCTCGACGGAGACGGCAAGCCCATCATAGGCACAGACGGCAAGTACCTCAACGACACCATCTTGCACCCTCTCTACAACTCCCCTACCCAGACATATAGGCCCAATTCCAACCTCCAGATATGCACAGGCAAATACAGGCTGGCGCGCAACGACCAGTCCCAGCATTCATTCATGCAGGCTGCCCTGTCCATGCCGCTCATGAGGCTCGCGGACGTGTATCTCATGTATGCGGAAGCCCTGTATTTCTCCGGAAATGAGGGAGAAGGCAGGATATGGATGAACAAGGTGCTCGAAAGGGCCGCTACCGACACTGACAACTACAACACCCTCATCGCATACTATCACAGAGATGATTTCCTCGAAGAATTGCTGGAAAGCAGGGAGAGGGAACTGTTTATGGAATGCTCTCGCAAGTGGGACCTCATCAGATTCAACCGCATAGACGACGCCATCAACAGCCTCGACCCGACCTATGTCAAGGATTACAACTGGACGCCTGTCGATCCCCAGTATCTGGAAATCAGCGACGGCAGCAACATGCGCACCATCATGGAGACCCTGCAGCAAAACTGGATGCCATACAAGATATGGCTGCCCATATCCGAAGAGCAGCGCGCTGTAAACCCCAATCTGTCCCAGAATGCCGGATGGGGAGCCACAATCCAATAACAACAACTATACACCATTAATAATAACACAATATGAAAAAACAGCACATCTTATTGTTAGGCACCGTATTGTGCCTGGCAGCCTGTCAAAAGGAAGAGAGTTGGCCGACGCCCGAGAAAGGGCACAGCTACACCCTTGAAGGTACGGTAGCGACCGACGGCTTCGCTTGGGAGACTTCTTCGAGCGTAGGTATCTACGCTCTCACCGAAGGAGTGATCGGAGCCAATCTGGAATGCAAGATAGACGGATGGATGAACGCGGCCGAACGCGACTCCTCCTGGTTCGTGCCTTCCCAATACGAGGGCAAGCCCACAGCAAAGTTTGCCACTCCGGCACTCGACCTCGTACCCGGTCCAAACAGGCTGTTTATCTACAGCCCTTACGATGAGAACCTCTCTTTTGTCAAGAGTCTCAATGTCATATACAATCTCGAAGTCTCTGACAAACAGACCCAGACCAGCCCCGATGTCGCAGGAGGATGCTTTGCATACGGCATTTCGGAAGCCGTCCCCGGCAAGGACGAGATGTTCCAGTTTACCCTCAACCCCGTCACCGCCCTCCTCAAGATAAGCATTTCGTCTTCGGAGTTCAAGGACTACGGTGTCAAGAAAGTGACGCTGTTTGACGAAGCCGGAGAAGCCCAGCTCGGAGGTACATTCGACATCAATATCGAGGACAAGAATGTCACCCCTATCAAGACCGTCAGCAAGATAGCCACGACTATCTCCTCCACCCGTCCTATGGGCGGAGCGTCCCAGAGCATCTACATGAATATCCTACCCGGAGACTATTCGTCCAAGGACCTGACATTCATCGTGGAACTGACCGGCGACAAGGGCAACGTCACTATCCCCATGAAACACAAGGGTGTCAAATGCGAAGCCGGCAAGACATCCGAACTCAGCATCTCCGGACTCAAGAGCAGCGACAATATCTACAAATGGTTCTGCCCTGTCGAGAGCCGCCAGCTCAGCGGACTCGGATATGCCTACGGTGACGCCAATACCTATTTCATCCAGTGCAAGAACGGCTCCACCTACAAGGGTGCGGCATACAGCCCCAATGCGGAATATCCCGAATCCGTGACTATCGACTACAGGCTTCGCGGCAACCCTGCGGCAGAGGCCCCGGAGGGTGTCACATTCGAGTGGGCGACCCTCGCCAACGGCACTGTCTATACAGCCCGCAAGGCCGGCTATGAGGCCTCCGGCGTCGTGCCAGAGAGCTTTACATTCACTCAGGATGCAGCCAACTACACCGTGACCGTCACCAACACCGGAGCATTCGCCGGAGCGCCTATCCTCCTGATGAAGAAAGGCGAGAAGATACTTTGGGGATGGAGTTTCTGGAATATCGCAGCCGACGGCACCGCTGTCAAACCGGTCGACATAGGCGGCAGCAAGGTCGCCAACCTCGCCATAGGACAGGCCACAACGGACTACGACAAATGGATTGCCAACAAGTCCGGCAGCAACCCCGATCCTATATTCAGGACTATACATTATTATCAATGGGGCCGTTTCCTCCCCGTATTCTGGACCACCTACTGGTCTCTCAGCTGGGTCTACAGCGCACAGCAGCAGGAAGCCATGAGCGGCAACGGCAATGTCCCTGCCATCAGCGGTCCTTTCGCCACGCTGCAGGAGAGTATGGAGCACCCTTACGGACTGGTATGCCACAGCGCGACTGACAAGATGAACAAATGGTGCAAGGAAGAGCACGACAACCTCTGGGGCGGAGTCCTCGGCAACGAAGGAGTCGAGAAAGCCGGCACCAAATCCATCTACGACCCCTGCCCTAAGGGCTGGAGAGTGCCTGATCTGAGCGTCATCCAGGCATGGGCAGATGTCATCGGAGATGTCACCACAGCCAAATACGAAGAGACAGCCGGCAAGGTGGGCATCTACGCAGGCTCCGAGGAGATAGCCTACATGGGATGGATCGATCCCAATATCTCAAGCAGCGGCCGCCCGACAAACTACGGCAACGGCAACAACGGCAAATGGACATCCGGATTCTCCCTCTATTGGAGCAATTATCTGGCTTCGACCGATGCAGACTCCCCGTTCGTATTCCGTTTCTACGGCTCCAACAACAAGAAATCCAAAATCTCCAACCCCGGACAGTCCATCAGGGTCGCAGCCGCACCGGTTCGCTGCATGGTAGACGAGGACAAACGCTAAAAATCATTCTGAAACGATGAGGATCAATCACTTTATGCTCGCAGCCACAATGCTGGCGGCCACAATGGTATCCTGCAAGGGTAGCACGGAGAATCCGTCTCCCTCCGCACACGAATACAAGTATTCATACGCCATCCGGTGCAGTCTTTTCCCCCTGACTAAGGCTGACGCCCATGAAGACAAGGCACCGGCACGCACCTGGTCTGCGGATGACAGCATTTATGTGATTGACCCTCTTAGCGGTAAAGAAGCAGGTGTAATGCAGTTGCAGTCCGGCGAAGGACAAACATCCGCACTATACCTGCTCCAGACCGATTTCGAGCCTGGCAGAAAGGTGAGTCTGCGTTTGTGGAACAATTACAGCACATTGCCTGCGGTACAGAAATGCTCCGCCGGCACATCGCGTCCGGACGACGCCTACGCATATACGGAGGCGTTCGCCCTGGATCCCCGCATAAACGAATGCACATTCACCAATCCGCTGGCTTATATCAGATTACGCCTTGGGACATTTGAGGGGAGCGGCTTATACGGAGCCGTTCCCGAGAATGTCTCGGTAATCACAGACAGGACCTACACCGCAGAGACATCAGGCTATTCCGGCCTGACAGACAACGCTGCAGACGCATGGATAGCTGTCTCCCCCGCATCCCTGCACAGCAAAAACATTAGCGTCAATCTCACGGCAAAGGGTCAGACCGGCAGCCTCTATGCCACCGGCACTCTCGCCGGGCGCGACATTGAAGCCGGACACGTATACACAATCAACATGACTGCCGCCGGAGGTGGCGTGAGACCGGCTGACAAGAGCAAGGCCGAGTATTCATACACTAAGGTGGAGTACAAGAAGAATATGGGGACTGCCACATACGGCTCTGCCTCCAGTACCGCAGTAGACGGGATGAACCACATGCCCAAACTGCTGGTAAACACCCTCGACAGGTTTGGCGGATACGCCGGAGTCAAGCCGGACGTCATCATGAGTTCCAATCCCGAAGGATACTGGCGTACAGGCAAATACAAGGGACGCTGGGTCATGGTCAATCCTGACGGCAATGTCACCATACTGCACGGTGTCAACGGAGTTATTCCAATGCCCGGCAAAGAGGAAGCCAACTCCAAGACAATAGGCCTGTACGAAGAGAGATTCGGCTCCGCCAGGAAGTGGTCGGAGTACGCCAACCGGCTGCTCGTAGACTACGGATTCAACTTCTATTCATCCAATCCCAAACGTATCAGACTGTTGCGCTCGTTCATCACAGAGAGCGACCAGGCCGTGATGCGCCATCACGAGGGCGAGACGAGGCTCGGAGAAATCGAGATTATCTACCTGCTCCGTACATTCCTCTGGGACTATTATTCCATCAGCAAGACTTCGGCCAATGTCAAGAGCACAGACAACGGAGGGTGCATATTCACATTGATGTTCGATCCGGATTATCTGGACTTCATCGACAAACTGGCAGCTGATGCGGCGGCATTGTTCAAGGACGACAAGGAGTTTATCGGGTATTATCTCGACAACGAACTGGAATTCCGCTTGGCGAATGCGTCCGGTCCCGGAATATACCTGAAACAGTGGCTCACGCTCAATACGAATCAGGGCTGCACCCGCGCATTCCCGTATGCCAAGGCATACGCGGAAAATTTCATGCGCGAAAGATTTGGAGTGGAGCCTCTTCCCGAGAATGTAACCACAGAGATGGACAACGCTTTCCTCCTGGATATAAGCGAGTACTACTACAAGACCGCCACTGAGGCCATGCGCCGCCACGACCCCAACCACCTGATGCTGGGCACGAGGCTGCACGGCATGCCCAAGACCTTGAGGCAGGTGCACGAGGCCTGCGCCAAATATAACGATGTCGTCTCTGTCAATGTCTACGGCACATGGGAGCCCAACGACAGTTACTTCATCAAACAATACAAGGACTGGGTCGGAGAATATGACAAGCCCTGCTTCATCACCGAATTCTATACCCGTGATGCAGAGGCCGCATTCGACGGCGAAAACTACGGCAACACCGGAGAGGGAGGCGGCTGGATAGTCCAGGGCCAGGAATCCAGAGGAATACATTATCAGAACTTTACGCGCAAGGCCATCTCCTACGACCATTGCATCGGCTGGCAGTGGTTCCAGATGACAGATGTCTACATGGAGGAGTACGGCTGGAACAACAAGGGCATGCTCAATCCCCGTTTCGAGCCTTACTACCCCTTGATGGACAAGATGCGCGAACTCCATTGGAACATATACCAGATTATGGACTGGTACTTTGACAGGGATGCCATGATACAGTCCCTGCCGGAGAACACAACTTGCGCATATTGGGAAGACTGACATATAACATGAAACGACAACTCATATCTGCCATCATCGCCCTTGCCGCCATTTCGTCAAGCGCTCTCGCGCAAATGGAAATGGGCTCGGGCATACAGCACATACAGAACCAGAGCCGCGATATCAGCGCCTGCTTTGAGGATTTCTCCGCGACATGGTTCTTTGCCGAATCGCTCGGAGATTTCGATGCGGCGTCAGCCTGCGGAAACATTCATTGGAAACGCCATACAATGGGCGTGCGCCAGGCCTTGAACACGAGCAGGCGCGTGACAGAGCCGCTGAAGAGCAAGGACTTCCCTGCCGCCGCATTCTCAAATGACCCTGACTGGAGATTCTGCATCGACTTTATTGACGACAGGACTGTCAGGGTACGCATGTTGTCAGCAAAAGTCCCTCCCATCACCGCAGACGAGGTCATGCTGACAGGAGAGATAGCCGCAGAGGACTGGAGGTCAGGTGTCCGCCGTCTGCCGTCAGAGGCAGGCTGGCAGGTACACGAGGACAATAATGCCGTCACATACACCAGCGCCTGCGGAAGCCTGCGCATCGACAGGTCTCCGTGGAGAATCTCTCTATATGACAGCAAGGGCAGGCTGCTGACATGCACGCGCTCGATGTCGGATTATGATGTCACGCAGGTCAAACTCACTCCGTTTGCATATATAAGGAGAGGCTCGGACAACGCACGGATGTTCAACCCGGTGTTTTCCCTTATGCCTGGAGAGAAGATATTCGGTTGCGGAGAGAGCGCGGAGGGTCTGGACAAGGTCGGACAGAAACTCAATCTGTATGTCACTGATCCGCAGGGACCTGAAGGCCTGCAGATGTACAAGCCTATACCATTCTACATGAGCAACAGGGGCTATGGCGTATTCCTGCACAGTTCGGCACCGATGACTGTCGATTTCGGGCAGAGTTACACAGGCAACACCAAACTGTTTATGGCGGACGAGGCCCTCGACATGTTCCTCTTTGTCGGCAGCCCCGCCGAGATCCTCGACGGATACACCTCCCTTACAGGCAAGACCGAAATGCCCCCTCTGTGGACCTTCGGCACATGGATGAGCCGCATCACATACAAGTCCCAGACAGAGGGATATGAGGTGGCGCAGGCTCTGCGCAAGCACCGCATCCCTGCCGATGTCATACATTTCGACACGGGGTGGTTTTCACGCAACTGGCAATGCGACTACCTGTTCGACAAGACGCGTTTCCCGGAGCCGCAGAAGATGATTTCCGACCTCAGGGAGCAGGGATTCCGCGTGTCGTTGTGGCAACTCCCCTATTTCTCGCAAAACAATGTCCTGTACGACGAGATTGTGGACAAGGGGCTGGCGGTGAAAAGCGCTGCGGGCTCGCTGCCCTACGATGATGCCGTGCTGGACTTTACCAATCCCGCCACGGTGGCATGGTACCAGGACAAAATCGCAGGTCTGCTCGAAATGGGTGTGGCGGCAATCAAGGTCGATTTCGGAGAGGCCGCACCGGTGAACGGATTCTACTGCAACGGCAGAGGCGGACTCTATGAGCACAACCTCTACCCTGTCAGATACAACAAGGCTGTCGCCGAAATCACCAGACGGATTAACGGAGAATCTGTCATCTGGGCACGCAGCGCATGGGCAGGCTCGCAGAGGTATCCCCTGCATTGGGGAGGAGATGCGGCAAATACGGACAGGGCCATGCTCAGCAGCCTGCACGCCGGCTTGTCACTGGGACTGAGCGGATTCTGTTTCTGGAGCCACGACATAGGCGGCTTTGTCAAATCCACTCCCGAAGAACTCTACCGCCGATGGCTGCCGTTCGGCTTCCTGTGTTCGCACTCCCGTTCGCACGGGGAACCTCCGACAGAGCCCTGGCTGTACGGAGAGGCATTTACGGACTATTACCGCCGATGCGCGGAAATGAAATACAGATTGATGCCCTATGTCTATGCGCAGGCAAAGGACTGTTCCGAGAGAGGTCTGCCGATGCTGAGGGCGCTGTTTGTCGAATTCCCCGGCGACG
>CAZKRZ010000047.1:0-1836 GCA_964555325.1 uncultured Muribaculaceae bacterium | reverse complement strand
ATGTCGAGGACGAGTATATGTTCGGCAGAGACATTCTGGTAGCGCCGATGTTCGAGGGTGGTACAGACAGCAGGGATGTCTATCTGCCCGAGGGCAAATGGACGGATATGCAGACCGGCAAGGTCTATTCCGCCGGATGGCACAAGATAGCCCCGGGAGAAATCGAAGCGGTAATAATGGTTCGCGACGGGGCTGTAATCCCGACAGTGCCGGTCGCGCAATGCACGGATCTGATAGAATGGGACAAAATCAGACTGCAGACCTGGTTCGTTGACAGGAAACAGGGAGAGGCTCTGATATTCCGTCCCGGAGACAAGGAAATAACACGCATCACAAAAACCAGAAGAAGATGACAATCAGACACATAATGGTACTCGCAGGAGTCCTGATAGCATCCTGTACAGCAGAGGCCGACAAGCCCGGCAGCGGGACAGGCAAGAATGACGAGCTCGAACGCTTCAACGCAGTCATTCTGAAATCAGATATGCTCGGGCTCGCCAAGGGTGCGACCCTCCAGTCTGCGGACAAAGACGATTTGTGCTACCATCTGGCGTTTTCAGACGGCACGCAAATGACGATGGGCCTCCATTACAGCGCCCTCGTGGCCACCAATGCCGATGACATGATCACGATCAACGGCAAGGATTCCGGACACCGTATCATAGACATCCCCTACTACACCATTTCCCCGGAGGGAAAATGGATAAAGGACGGCATCGATACGGGAACGGCGGCAATACCCGAATGTCCGGCGTCATTGCTCGAGGGAGGCCCGGTCCTACGCTATATGACTTGGTCCAGGAAAGGGGCGGAGGCATTCTTCTCCGACGGGAGCACGATGTCTTTATCTCATAAAACAGCAAGCGACATGTATGTCTCCAAGAGCGCATCGAGGATGGATGTCTATATGGGAGAGCGGGGCGATTCCGTATTCGTATGTTATCCTCTCAAAAAGAGATTCCGGGCATACGAGGAGGGCAAATACCCGTGTTTCCTCGATAACTGGGGCGTGGGTGCGCTGAAATTCTGCGATAGGACGGAGGGCGGATTCGGCAAAGGCACGGAGATCTTTCTGAACGGAGAGGCCGAGATGGCGCTTAGGGTCACTGACGGCAAGGACAGCAGCAAAGGCACTTATGTGGGCGGCACGCTCCACGGATTCGAACAGATAACGGTAGAGAGTGGTGTCAGACAACTGTCCATCAGTGTGGACGGAGTGCCGGTGCAGGAGAATGAGACATTTGCCCTGCGGCAGGCAAGCAAGATAGTCATTACGCAGGAATCGCTTTTGTATCAGGCATATACCACGACAGAACCGTTTGCCAGGGCATATAGGACATGGACCTTTGAGGAGGGTAGGCTGACGATAGATATCAGGCTCAACATGCTGAGGGACATGTACTGCCATGACATGATGTTCGGCATGCTATGCGTGCTGCGACGCTGGGAGGGCGACAGTTCCGCACCTTACCTCACGCGCTACGCCGTCAAGGACAATGTCCCCGACACCGTGCACGACCTGCAGGACGGATGGATCGGTGGCATCGGCAACAGGGACTCCGGTACGAGGAGAATCACGGAATACGGAGAACTGGGCTGGAGTTTTGCGCTTGTCGTGGACGAGAGTTCGCACGGAGGCGGCATGTTTGTAGGGACCAACGGCAACGCCTATAACAAGATTTACTTTGACATGGCGCACAATTACAGTGCTGCCGCCGGGGAGGAATTCCACGGGCGCGTTCACTGGGAAATAGAGCGCACACGATGATTTATTCCGTACATTTGCAGAAACATTTCCAATCATGAAGACAAAGTTCATAGCTATTATCATAGGCA
>CAZKRZ010000046.1:0-9404 GCA_964555325.1 uncultured Muribaculaceae bacterium | reverse complement strand
CTTCTTCATCTCACCGCCGTACCATGTGTTGAGGATGACCTGTTCCTTGCTGGTCACGTTGAAAGCGACGCAGGTGCTGCTGCGGAGTCCGAGAGCCTCGTAGTTCTCGACCTTTGCCTTTGCAGCGCAGTAGACCACGAAGTCAGGCTCCTGGTCGAACTCTGCCTGGTTCTGGGGACGGATGAACATGTTGGTCACGAAGTGTGCCTGCCATGCGACTTCCATGATGAAACGGATCTTCATGCGGGTGTCCTTGTGGGTGCCGCAGAATCCATCCACGACGAAGAGCCTCTTGCCGCTGAGCTCGTTCTGGGCGAGTTTCTTGACCTCATCCCAAGCGTGCTCTGTCATCTCGTGGTTATCATTGGGGTATTCGGGCGTGTTCCACCAGACAGTGTCCTTGGAGTTGGCGTCCATGACGATGTACTTGTCCTTGGGGGAGCGGCCGGTGAATTCGCCGGTCATGACATTGACAGCGCCGAGCTCTGTGACCTGTCCTTTTTCAAAACCCGTAAGGCCGGGCTTGGTCTCCTCGTTGTACAGCACCTCATAGGTAGGGTTGTAAAGAACCTCTTTAACGTCCTTGATGCCGTACTTTTCAAGATTGATGTGTGACATGTTTAGTATTGAATTAAAAGAGTTTAACCGAAAAAACATTCTTTGTGGCAAAGTTACTCAAAAAACGACACAAGGCAATAGAATAATCGTTATTTTTGTAAAATATGACTGCGGAAGAAATCCTCAAGACATACTGGGGTCACGACTCTTTCCGCCCCATGCAGAAGGAGATAATAGAGGCTGCGATGCAGGGGCGTGACGTGCTGGCGCTGCTCCCCACGGGCGGCGGCAAATCGGTGTGTTTCCAGGTGCCGGGGCTGATGTCGGACGGCCTGTCCCTGGTCGTGACGCCCCTCGTCGCCCTGATGAAAGACCAGGTGCAGAATCTCACCGACAGGGGGATACGGGCGCTCGCTATACATGCCGGAATGTCGCGTCGGGAAGCCGATCTTGCGCTCAACAACGCGGCGTATGGAGACTGCTGTTTCCTGTATGTCTCGCCCGAGCGTCTCGGCACGGAACTGTTCCGCTCCTATCTCGATGTCCTGCCCATCAGCCGCATAGTCGTGGACGAGGCGCACTGCATTTCCCAGTGGGGCTATGATTTCAGACCGGATTATCTCAAGATAGGGGAGTTACGCAAGGTCGTGGACGCGCCTGTCATCGCGCTTACCGCCACAGCCACCCCGGCCGTCGCCCAGGATATAATGGAACGGCTCGGATTCAAGGAAAAACTCCTGATACAAGGCAGCTTTGCACGCAAAAACCTCTCGTATATAGTCCGCAATACCGATGACAAGCTCGGTCAGCTCCTGTCTGTGTGTCGGGGTATGGACGGCAGCGGTATCGTATATATGCGCAACCGGCGCAAATGCGAGGAAATAGCCGCATTCCTGCGTACCAATGGCATAGAAGCCTCGTTCTATCATGCAGGGCTTCCGCATATTGACCGCAATGACAGACAGACGGCATGGAAACGCGGTGACATCCGTGTGATGGTGTGTACAAATGCGTTCGGTATGGGCATAGACAAGCCGGACGTGCGCTTTGTCGTGCATGCCGATCTGCCGGACAGCCCGGAGGCCTATTTCCAGGAGGCTGGGCGTGCAGGCCGTGACGGGCTGCGCTCGTATGCCGTGCTGCTGTGGAATGCGACGGACCTCAGCCGCATGCAGCAGATTGAGAAGACCTCATTCCCGACGCTGGAATACATAGAGGATGTATACCAGAAACTACATATATATTATGAGGTCCCTTATGACCAGGGCAAATTCCGCCAGATAAAGTTCGACCTTGAGGAATTCTGCAAACATTTCCGCTTCCAGCGGGCTTCTGTCCATTATGCGTTGAAATATCTGGAGCGTACCGACCATCTGACATATACGGAGGACGCGGACATAGATACCCGTGTGCGCATTGTTGTGGACCGTTCGGCTCTGTACGATGTGGAGTTGTCCGATCCGCTCATGGTGTCTGTACTGGATGCCCTCATGCGCGGTTATGCAGGCATTTTCTCGTTTGTGATGCCTATAGACGAGGAGCGTGTCGCGCGTCAGTGCGGTGTCCCGGTGCCGAAGTTGCGCCAGTTGCTCTATGGGCTGTCGCTGGAGCATGTGATCAGATATGTGCCTGCAGACCATTCTACCGTGGTGTATCTGCATCACGACCGCCTGCGCCCCGGCAATGTGAATCTCTCGCCGGAGACCTATAACCGCCTGCGCTCCAGTTTCCATGACAGGTCCCAGGCGATGATGGATTATGCGTCCGAGACGGACAAATGCCGCTCGGCGTGGCTGCTGGCGTATTTCGGGGAAGAGGGAGCGGAGGAATGCGGCGGCTGTGACGTGTGCCGTTCGCAGGATCCGCAGTCGCTTGCGGAGCGTAAACTCGCGGCGTGGGTGGCATCCCGTGGCGGTGTATATGAGATAGAGGCACTGACGGAGCATTTCGGCAACCCTATGGAGCACATGCCTCCTGGCTATCTGTCTGTCCTGCGGCGGATGATAGACAGGGGCGAACTGCCGCCGCCAGCGTCACAGGATTCGCTGTAGGCTTTTTCCCGGTGCTTTTTCGGCGACAGGAACTTCCATTGATAAAGCAGTTGTGGGGCGGCTCTATTCTATTACCAGTCCGTCGTATGCAGGATGTACATGCGGCGGCAGTTCCGCTGCGAAGTCGCTGTATTTGGGCAACTGGTGCGACATGTGGGTGATGTAGGACTCCTTTGCACCGACTTTCTCAAAGAATGCAAGGGCTTCCGGCAGAGAGAAATGCGCATAGTGCCCGTCTTTCTTGACGCAGTTGATGGTCACGGCGTCCAGTCCGCGCAACTTCTCTATCTCGCTGTCGTCGATGAGATTCATGTCCGTGAGGTAGGCGATGTTGCCGAAGCGGAATCCGAGCACGGACAAGTCCTTTTCCTTGTGGTGCCAGCCCTGTATAGGGATGACTTCCACGGGAGGGACGGTTTCTGCGGCAGAGGGCTCTTCGTAACCGTATCCGACACCGGATTTCCATACGAGGGTGCGTTCTCCGGAGTTGGAATGCACGAGGAAGGGTTTGTCCCCCTCAATAGTGTGCATGTGCCATTCCGGCGCGCCGGGATACCTCGGCTCTGCGAATGCGTAACTGTACTCCCTGCGCAACGAATGTTCCACATACTCCTGACAATAGATATTGACGGGCTTGCGCTCTATGTAGTTGAATGAGCGCGTATCATCGATGCCTCCGGTGTGGTCCTTGTGGTTGTGTGTGAGCAATATGGCATCGAGATGGTCCACTCCGGCGCGCAGCATCTGCGTCCTGAAGTCCGGACCGGCGTCCACCACTATTGTGAGCCCTCCGTATTCGACGAGGGCGGAAGAGCGCAGGCGTTTGTCGCGCGGGTCGGAGGAGGCGCATACTCCGCAGTGGCAGCCAATGATAGGGACGCCCTGGGATGTGCCTGTTCCGAGGAATGTGAGTCTTGCGTTTGGCATAAGAATAGGCAATTTACAAAATAATCCCTAAATTTATACCACTATTATTGTCATTCCATTATGATTCCAAGATTCAAACCAACTCTTGCCGTCATCGTCATGTTGTCGGCGGTCGCGCCTTTGTCGGCACAGACCACGCGAGAGGAGATCTATGCGGATATTGACAAGGCTGGTGGCCTGTATTATGCCTACCCCGGTCCACAGTCCGTGCAGACTCCCGCACCAAAGGGCTACAAGCCGTTTTATATCAGTCATTTCGGGCGTCACGGCTCGCGCTGGTGCACCGACAAGCGTGTCTACAAGGACATTGTAGACATTTTGGACAGCGCCAAGACCCTTGGAGTGCTGACTCCCTGGGGAGAGGATGTGCTGCGCAGGTATTCTCTTGCCTACGATGATGCGCATTCGAGGTATGGCGAACTGACTGCGAGGGGATATGCCCAGCATCAGGGGATAGCCACACGCATGTACGAGTCTTTCCCCGAGGTATTCAAGGGCAAAGGCCATGTGGTTGCCAACGCCACGAGGACGCCGCGTGTGACGGTGAGCATGATGGCATTCTGCGACCAGCTCAAGCAGTTCAATCCCTCGCTCCGCATCGATGCGGATGCCAGCGTGCGCGATATGCGCTTCCTGTCGCTGCTCTCCAGAGAGTCGGCGCGGTATGAACTTTCGGATTCTTTGGTCAGGGAGACGGAGAAGTTCCGCCTCGCGCATCTGCACCCCGAGAGGCTTATGCACAAACTCTTCAGCAGCAACGAGTTCATCAACTCCATCAACACTGTCCAGCTCTTCGACGACATGGCAGAGATTGCCCTGATCATCCAGAACAGCAATCTGGATTTTGACCTCTACGATGTCTTCACCAAAGAGGAACTCTTCGACAAATGGCAGATCCGCAACTATCATTACTATACTACCAAGAACTGCGACCCTGCAGGCGGACACATGCTGGCTTCCAGCGCTATCCAGCTGCTCCGTCATGTCATCGACCAGGCGGACTACGCTGTAGGCGGCGGAGACCTGGCGGCGACGCTGCGCTTCTCGCACGATGCGTATCTGGTACCTCTTGCCACCATTCTGAGGGTTGACGGCTGCCGCGGCATATCGTACGACCCGGAAAAATATTATGAGGTGTTCTCGGACTTCAAGGTCTCTCCTATGGGCGGAAATCTCCAGATGATATTCTTCCGCAACAAGGCGGGTGAGGTCATTGTCAAGTTCCTGCTTAACGAGAACGAGGTGGGCATTCCTCTTGAGACAGATATGTACCCGTATTATCGTTGGGAAGACGTGAGGTCGTATTATGTGTCCTATTACAACATGTTCTGGAGGTCGGATTATGAATAAATCAGTCATTGCGGCCATAGCCGCCGTTTTTGTTGTGGGCACGCTCGATGCCCAGATTACCCGTGAGGAGATGTATGAGGACCTCAGCAAGTCCGCCGGTCTGCTGACTCCGTATCCCGGTCCACAGCAGGAAGAACTCACCAAGGCTCCCAAGGGCTACAAGCCTTTTTATATCAGTCATTTCGGCCGTCACGGCTCCCGCTGGCACACGAGCTTCGGACCATACCAGCGCGCAATGGAGCAGCTGGAGGCAGCTTACAAACTGGGCAAACTCACTCCTTTAGGAGAGGATGTGCTCGGCCGTGTATATGTGCTCTACGGAGACGCGCACAAGCGTAGCGGCGAACTGACTCCGCTCGGAATCCAGCAGCACAGGGATATAGCCGACCGTATGTATCATCGTCACAAGGGCGTCTTCAAGAAAGGACGCGTTGTGCATGCCGGTGCCACGAGCGTGCCCCGCGTCATGATGAGCATGCGCTCGTTCTGCAACCGCCTGCGCGAATGCGAGCCGGCTCTGGAAATGGATCTCAATGCCTCCGGCCGTTGCCACAGGTATACCAACAGGCTCACAGCCGAGAGCAAGAAACTCTACAAGGAGGCTCCTTGGCGTGCTGATCTCAAGGCTTTCCGTGACAGTCTGACCCGGCCTGAGCGTCTGATGTCGGTGCTGTTCAACGATTCCGCCTATGTGGAGAGCAATGTGGACCAGATTGAACTTATCAACAACCTCTACCAGCTGGCGAGCATCAGCCCCAATATGCCTGTGGATGTCCGTCTGCAGGATATTTTCACTCCGGAAGAACTCTATAACCTCTGGCAGAGGGGGAATGCTTCCTACTATGTGACCAAGGGCCCCAGCCCTATCGGAGGCGAGATTATGCACGAGGCGGCAACACCTCTGCTCAAGGATTTCATCGAAAAGGCGGATGCGGCCATCGCCGACGGCAATATCGCTGCGGACCTGCGTTTCTCGCATGACTCCTACCTCACACCCCTCGCCACTGCCATGCAGCTCGCTCCCTCTCGCGGAATCGCGGAGTCATACGACGATTTCGCATCCGTGTGGTGCGACTTCATAGTTTCGCCTATGGCAGCCAATATCCAGTGGATATTCTACAAGAACCGCGCAGGAGATGTGATAGTCAAGTTCCTCCTGCAGGAAGCGGAGGTGGACATTCCCGTAGAGACAGATATCTATCCCTACTACCATTGGGAGGATGTCAAGGCATTCTACTCGAACCAGTACAATATCTGAGACAGCAGGGCCGTCAGTGATTCCGTATCACGGACGGTTTCGACAGGAAAGCCCAGCGATACTGATTTGTAGTTGCGGGCTTCGTATGCGACAGCGGCGGAAACGCCGCTGTCTGCGTATCTATACAGCGTGGCTGCGCGTGAGGACACCGGTGCAATGCCGTCCGCGCTCTCCACGCAATAGACAGGCGCCGGCTCCCATACATTGTTGTAGTGGAGCGGTCCTACTGAGTTGCGGAGATTGAGTTTGAGATTGCGTACGGGCCTCACTGCGCCGGACCTTTCGCGTCCGGACACCCATTTCCAGCCGAGCGTCTCCTTTGTAAATACTGCACAGGAGGCAGTGTAGGTGCTGTCGCTCTCAAACGGATACACACTGTCGTGAATGTCAGAGCCGATATACGCTCCGGACACTATCAGATTGCCTCCGTCATTGGCATAGTCCCTGACGCGCCTGCGCAGTACCGAGGGCCAGACCCTGTATTTGACGGGAGAGTCCTTGCGCCCTGTCACCGTGCCGGTCTGCTTGCCGCAGAGCAGGTCCACAGCAAAAGAGCCCTTTACGATGCTGCTGTCGCGGAGCCACGCCTCTCTGTTGGTGGAGATGACGGAATAGCCTGCGTCCATCAGAGCCTTGGCGTGTATGGACACCAAGTCGAAATCGTTTCCGGGGATGACTGCCCCTGCCATATTGCCGTGCGATGCGCCGAATCCGGCATTGTCATTGCTCAGGTATGGCTTGTGGCGGTCAAATTCGTATTGCGCGCCGATATAGCATATTTCCTCGCCGAATGGTACTCCATTGTCCTGCAGGCCGTTGAATCCGGCATGGTCGGGGGAGTCGAACCACGACGGGGCAGCCACGCGGTCAAAATTATTCACCACAGCCACCTGTCTTGCACCTGCGGCAGGGCGTCCTATGCAGAGGGTCTCCGAGGGGAAACTCCGTCCTCCGTCATTGACCGCTATCACCCTGAAACTGTACAGGTGCCCGTCCTCTATGGGGACTTCCACAGTACATCGCTTGACCGGAATGCCCTTGTCGAATGCCCCGCCGTCCACCCTTGTCTGCAGTATATAAGTCTTGGGGGATGCGGTCGGCTCCAGCGGGTCTTCCACCGGCACCCATGAGATGCGCGCGCCCTTGGCGGTCCTGGTGACGGACATTTCGCTGACAGGCAGCGGTTGCACGACATAGGGCACTACATACGCCTGGCTCAGATACTTGAGAATGCCTTTGTAGACAGCCCTGCTGACGCTGAAGCGGAATGCCGGGTCGAGCCCGTACTTCATGTCCGCAAAGTTCTGGTGGGAGAGCAGTTCCAGCAGCATTGCCGGTACTCCTGTCGTTCGAGATTCGCTGTACGAACGGTCCCACAGCCCGCGCCTGTTCCACGAACTGTCGTACGATGCCCTGATGTCATTCACGACCTGGGTCTGCACATAATCGGCATAAGTCCTGGATGTCCACCTGCTCCTGCCGTTGGCGAATTTGTCCTTGCCGTCGCATTTGAGCGTATATATTGACAGCGTGCCTATGGTGGAGTCGCACGAGGTCTGTCCTGCATCCGAATGGAAGCCCAAGGACAGGTCGATGGGGGCGTGCCTGTCATCGGAGAGGTGCTTGACCCATGCTCCACGCGATGCAAACTCCCGAGTGTACTCGTCGTCCCACTGCTTGGTGACTGTAGTGTCTATTCCGGCCCATTGCATGGAATACAATGCGCCTTCGGCGAATGCCGGCAGGCCGGAAAGCTCCGCTTCGTCCGGTTCCGGACCTCTGGCGACCTTGCCCATGCCGCCGCCGAAACGTACGGCGTCGGCGGTGACCACAGAGCCTGCGACGTGGTCGTATCCTTTCGGCGTGGCGTTGTCGAGGCAGACCTTGGCCTCCCCGTCAAAGTCGAATGTCCCGAGATAGACCCATGTGCCGCCGCCAATCTTCTGATTTACCGCAAATTCGGTACTGCCTGCAGCATGGTGTACCGTGTAATGTGCGCAAGTGCTGCTCTGCGGCAGGGTCTTGTAGGATACATATACGGCGCGTCTGTCCTTGCCCAGGATGGACGCCGTCCACACCGCCTCCGACACCGCTGCCGCGTCCTGTCCGAGGCTCTGTGCACGGCGTGCGCTGCCCATAGTGAACGGATTCTCGTCGAGCAGATAATACTCCTTGGCGTCTGCAAACCCCACTCCTGCGTCCTCCCACTTTCCGCTCTCGCTGTAACAGCCTTTCTGTCTCAACGGGAACTGGCGGACAGGGGCCTCTTCGTCCGGGTATATCGGACTGTCAAAAGCCGGGTCGTTGTCCGCGACGGTCTCGTTAGCGTTGGTGTCCCTCTCGCGCGGAGTAATGACATACGCGCCCGCATTCTCGAGCATAGGTATCAGTCCCTGAAGTACATAACTCTGCGTGTACATGTCCTCGACAGTCCTGAACACGGGCGGCCTCTGCCAGTTCCAGCGGTCCGAATACTCGTTGTAATACAGTCCGTGGCTCTGCCACAATGCGATCACGCGTCCGCTCAATCCCTTGGAATAATTGCGCGCGCCTATCTCCCTGACCCATTCTGCCGTATTCTTGTCATCGCCCTTGTAGCGGAATTCGCCCGGTTGCCCGTCGTATGTGAGTTCCGGGGTGATGTACATGTTGAGCGCTGTGCCGTTGACATATATTGCGCCGAGCGAGCAATTCCTGTAGGACTCCGGCCAGGTCTCCCTGACGGTATTGCGGAACCAGGCTATGTCCTCGCGCTTCCACGCGTAGTCGCCCATAGTGCCGGCGAAATACAGGTCTATCGTGTTGCCCCGGCGAAGTATTTTCCTGACGGAAGTGTTGTTGTCGGAGCGGAAATGCGTGTCGAGTATGGTCTTGAGACTGTCTGTCAGAGGGGAGAATGCCGAGCGGAGAGACTCCGCGCCGAGACTCAGGGGCAGCGATGCGAGCAGCAGGCACAATATATGTCGTCTCATCATTTGCGCAGTCTCCTCCGTATGTCGATGAATAATGTGATGACAGACCCTATCGTAAGAGACAATGTATCTGCCCGGAAATCAGCCGGATCCATGCTGCGGTACCCCACCAGTCCCTGTCCGATTTCCGTGGCTGCCGCTATCACGGCACCGAGGATGAACAGCGCCGCTATCAGCAATATGGTCAGCCATATTGATTTCAACTTCATCCCTGCCGCGAAATAGGACAGGGTGACGAAGGGGAAAAACATACAGAAATGCACTACCTTGTCGGTGGGAATGCCGAAT
>CAZKRZ010000045.1:0-9469 GCA_964555325.1 uncultured Muribaculaceae bacterium | reverse complement strand
CAAGGAGCAGATCGACGGCATTATCGCCCTCGGGCAGGATATTATCGCGCACAGGAGCCGTTACAGCGGTGCCTGCAAGGGCAAGAAACTCGCCACATTGTTTTATGAGCCCTCCACCCGTACCCGTCTCAGTTTTACGGCTGCGATGATGGAACTCGGAGGCGAGGTCATAGGCTTCAGCAATCCCATGGATTCGTCTGTTTCCAAGGGAGAGACGGTTGAGGACACGACTCGCGTCATCAGCTGCTTTGCCGACATTATTGCGATGAGGCATCCTCTGGAGGGTGCTCCGCTTGCCGCGACGAGGGTCGCAACGATTCCCGTTATCAATGCGGGCGACGGCAGCCATGCCCATCCTACCCAGACCCTCACCGACCTGCTCACAATCAAAAGAGAACTCGGCAGGTTGGACAATTTCACCATAGGATTTTGCGGAGACCTCAAATTCGGCCGTACAGTGCACTCGCTCATCAAGGCCCTCTCCCGTTATAAAGGGGTCAAGGTCGTGCTGATAGCGCCTGACGAACTCCGTCTCCCGGACTATATGAAATACGAGGTCTGCGAGCGTTACGGCATTGATTACAAGGAAGTCAGCAATATGGAAGAGGTCATGGGCGAGCTCGATGTGCTCTATATGACCCGTGTGCAGAAGGAGCGTTTCCTCGACGAGGCTGATTTCGAGAGGCTCAAAGACAGTTTCGTGCTCAATTGCGAGAAACTGCGCGGAGCCAAGGACTCTATGGTCATACTCCATCCGCTGCCGCGCGTGAACGAGATTCTCAAGGAGGTGGATGATGATCCCCGTGCGGCTTACTTCCGCCAGGTGGAGAATGGTAAATTTGTGCGTATGGCTCTGATAGTCAAGTTGCTCGAATGGGCGCAGCAGGACCCCTCCGTGCGCTATATGGCACCTGCCGACGCGGTGACAGGACCTTATCGCTGCCCCGGACGCAAGTGCATCACCAATGCCGAGAACGTGGAGCGTCTGTTCCGCCGTGACGAGCACGGCGAATGCCATTGCGTATATTGCGAGAGCAAGGTGGCCTGACGAGCCGCCGATACATGATTAAGCGAGGCTGGCCGTAATGGTCGGCCTCGCGCTCTATATCCCCATTAATTGGGATGGTCTGTAATGTGGAAATGTCGTATTTTTGCCTCCGGCAAAAGAATGGATACAGATGACTATAAGAGATTTGAGACAGGGGCAGTCCGCTGTCATTACCAAGGTCGGCGGTGAGGGGGAGTTGAGGCAGCATTTCCTCGATATGGGACTGATTCCGGGGTCGGAGGTCAGATTCCTCAAGCTGGCTCCGCTCGGCGACCCAATGCAGGTACAGGTGCAGGGCTATTCCCTTACATTGAGGTTGGCAGATGCTGACAAGATAGAAGTCCGGCCCGGGGAGGCTGCAAGACCTGATTATATAGGCAAGGAAGATAAGGATTACGCCTATAGGGAATCACTTCCGGACCACAATTCACATCCCGGACTCGGAGAGGCATATCCGTATCATTCCAAAGGCCACGCGCATCCGCTACCCAAGGGCACTACTCTGACATTTGCGCTCGCCGGACAGCAGAACAGCGGCAAGACGACCCTTTTCAACCAACTGACGGGCTCCAACCAGCATGTCGGCAATTTTCCCGGAGTGACGGTGGACCGCAAGGACGGCGTCATCAAGGGGCATGCGGACACTGTAGTGACGGACCTGCCCGGAATATATTCCCTGTCCCCTTATACCGCGGAGGAACTCGTGTCAAGGCGCTTTCTCCTCGAGTCTAAGCCCCAGGGTATCATCAATATCGTAGACGCGACCAATATCGAGCGCAATCTCTATCTGACAGTACAGTTGCTCGAACTCGGTGTGCCTATGGTCTTGGCTCTCAATATGATGGATGAGGTTGCCGGCAATGGAGGCGCTATCCGTGTCAATGAGATGGAGAGCCTGCTGGGCATACCTGTCGTGGCTATATCCGCAGCTAAGAACGAGGGCGTGGACGAACTGATAGACCATGCCATACATGTCGCCAAGTACCAGGAAGCGCCTACCCGTCAGGACTTCTGCGGCAAGGACGATTTCGGCGGTGCGGTGCACAAATGCCTGCACAGCATAATGCACCTCATTGAGGACAAGGCGCAGGCTGCCGGCATTCCCGTTAGGTTTGCCGCGACCAAATTGGCGGAGGGGGATGCTGCCGTGGAAGAGGCCCTGCATCTCAGCGATATGGAAAAGGAGACTGTCGCCCAGATTGTCCGCGAGATGGAGCAGGAGCGCGGGCTCGACAGGAGGGCGGCAATAGCCGACATGCGTTACACATTCATACACAAGTTGTGTGCGCGCACTGTCGTCAAGCCCAGGGAGAGCAAGGAGCAGCTTCGCAGCAACCGCATGGACAAGATACTGACAGGGCGCTATACCGCATTGCCCATATTCATACTCATTATGGGACTGGTATTCTGGCTGGCGTTCGATGTGCTCGGAGTGCCGCTCCAGGATCTGCTGGACCGTGGGATAACATCGCTCGGCTCTGTAGTGGACGGGGCTTTGTCCTCCGCTGGAGTCAACGATGTGGTGCGTTCGCTTGTGGTGGATGCCATATTCGGAGGAGTGGGCAGCGTGCTCAGTTTCGTGCCTATCATATTGATAATGTTCTTCTTCCTGTCTCTGCTGGAGGATAGCGGATATATGGCGCGCATCGCGTTCATATCGGATGAACTACTGCGCAAGATAGGACTTTCCGGCAGGAGTATAGTGCCTATGCTCATAGGCTTCGGCTGTTCTGTCCCTGCCGTCATGGCGACGAGGACCCTGCCGTCGGCAATAGACCGCAGGCGTACCATACTGATGATACCCTTCATGAGCTGTTCCGCCAAGATAGCCATCTATGGCTTCTTTGCGGCGGCATTCTTTCCGGGGCATGCCGGACTGGTGATGATTGCGTTGTACCTGCTGGGCATTGCAGTAGGTGTCGTGACCGCATTCGGAGCCAAACTATTGGGCCATGGCGGCGAACCTGCGCCTTTCGTCATGGAACTGCCCAATTACCGCATGCCGCAGGCACGCAATGTGGGACATCTGCTGTGGGATAAGACCAAGGACTTCATACAGAGGGCGTTTACCGTGATATTCGTGGCGACCATAGCGATATGGTTCCTGCAGTCATTCGACTATAGGCTGAGTCCGGTGGAGAACAGCCGTGACAGTATGATGGCGTGGATAGGTGGGCTGATTGCACCGGTATTCGGGCCTATAGGGCTCGGCGACTGGCGTATAGTGACCTCCCTCATATCCGGTTTTCTCGCCAAAGAGAGCGTTGTCGCGACTATGGGCATGCTCGGTGTGGCAGAGGCTCTGACCTTGTCATCCGCTGTCTCCATGCTCATATTCTGCCTGCTGTATACCCCTTGTGTGGCAGCCGTGGCGACCATAAGGAGAGAGCAGGGACGGCTCGGCGCTCTGTTCGTAGTGCTGTTCCAATGCCTTGTCGCCTATCTGTGCGCCGGACTCGGATATGCGATAGCGCAAATGTTTGTGTAATTACGAGATAATGAACGCGTTGAGCATAGTCATATTGGCGGTGGTCGTGCTCGCGGTCGTGGCTGCGCTGCTGTCGATATTCCGCCGCAGGCGAGGTGAAAAATCCTGCGACGGGCCCTGCTCTGGCTGTTCGTTGTACGGTCACTGCAACAGACGCTGATTCTGCACTATTTTTGCAGCGGTGTGTGTTATGGATAAGATACTGACAGCGCTGGCATTCGCGTCAGCCACAGCGCTTGCGCTCGGACTCATTTGCAAGAGTGCAGATGCCGGGAATGTCCCTGCAGCGGACAGACCGGCCAAGGCCCTTGCGGCCAAATGGAAAGAATACAACAAGGCTCTTGCCAAGGATAATCCGCAAAAGCAGATAAAGATACTAAAATCAATCAAGGCAGAAGCCGCTGACCTGCATCTGCTGTGGGACTGGTGGGACGCATCGTGCAAATACGGGTCTGTAATGAGTTCCGTTAACTGGAAACTCAGAGACTCTCTGACCGCCTCCCTCGGGGATGAAGTCCGCGAGATGAAAGAGCCTCTCCTGTCGTTTGAATATGCCCGAAAATACGGCGATGGATCCGAATACGCCCTGCTCGACATTGTAGAGTCCTCGGCGGCCTCTCTCCGGCAGACGCGGCACAAGGCATTCTGGAATGCAGATCCGAAAGTGTCGTCTGCATTTTCGGGGACTCTCCCGAAATACATTGAGAATGATTATGAATATGCCCTTTGGGCCCTATTGCCGGCTCGGGGGAATGAAAACGGGCTAAAGGACAATCGTACTGCACAGAAGTTGGGCGTGGCATTGGGAGACCGTTATCCTGTGGCCTGGATGCTCCGGTATCGAAGCATTCAGGCAATATCTTCCGAAGACAGGCGCAAGGACGCACTGCGGGACTTTGTTTCCGAATATTCCGGCAAGGCTCCGGCATATTATGCAGAGGCGGAGTTGCTGGGTATGGAGATGTCATCGTTGGAAAGGGGGAACTCCGGCAGCGATGAATATCGTTCTCTGCTCTCGCGTTGTGAGGCCTTTGAGCGCGGACGCAAATCCCTGCGTGGCGAGGAGGCGGAAATGGCCGGGGGGATAAAAGGGGTCAAGGACTTGATAGAGCGTCTCAATTCATCTGAAGTGAGGGTTTCTGGTGTGGAGGACGACAGCCTGGTGCTGCAATTGCGCAACAAACCGTCGGCGAGGATAGGATTGTATCGCGATGACAGTCTTATATTCTCCGCTGTCGCGGAAAATGCCGTGCGGAGTTTCTATGTGTATGACACTGTCAGGATAGAGTTGCCGAAATTGGATGATGGTGAGTATACCGTAAAGTGTTCGGATTCGGAGGACTATTCGTTTGAGAAATACTCTATTTCGCTTGCATTGCGCGAAGACAGCGAGGGCTACAGCATATATGCCGCTGAGCAGTACAGCGGCAGGCCTTTGCCTCGCATCGATCTGGAGCTGAGCAAGAATGGCAAGCAACTGGCTGCCGTTGAGGGGATGACGCTGCAAGAGGGATTCACGCCTCTGCCGCAGGAAATCTCCTCTCTGATGAAAGCCTCGGAGATATACGGTCTGGCAGTGGCCTGTACTTCGGAGGACGGACTGAGACTGAAGAGTAAAACAGTAAATACCGGGCGCTACAGCCATAAATCGTCATCTCCGGCGCAACAATGCGTCGTGTTTACCGACCGCGGAGCCTATAATCCTGGAGATACCCTGCATTTCAAGTCTGTATTCTATAGAGAGGCTGATACCGAAGAGGTCATTCTGGGAATGCCGGTGCAGGCGGTGCTGTATGATGCGGACAATAAGCGTATAGATGAGAGCCGCCTGACTACAAATGACTTTGGCTCGGTCGCCGGCTCATTCTGCATTCCCAAAGGCCTCAAGGGAGGATATTTCCGCCTTGAACTGGCTTCCGAAGACGGGGCGGTCAGGAATTCGCGCAGCGTCCGCGTGGATGAGTTCGTCACACCGAGTTTCGAACTCGCATTCGACGAGATGGAGGATGTAATCCGTATGCCGGGCGATACGGTACGCTTTTCCGGCAAGGTGACGAGTTACAGCGGACATGGAATGTCGTCAGCGTCATTGAGATACAAGGCTTGCTTCTGGCGTTCGGTTCTCGCTGAGGGGAGTGCGGAGATAGCGGAGGATGGTACATTCGTCATAGAGGTGCCTACGCTTCTTAACGGTCGCAGCGGAGATGTGATTCTGGAAGTTGTGCTGACGGACGGGACAGGGGAGAGTTTTGTCTATAATACAGGTGTGAGAGTGTCTAGTACGCAGTATCTGTATATGTATGTGCGTGTTGACAGTGACTCGGACCTCTCGCTCAATTCTCTTGCCGCGCATCTGGAGCTGTTGTCTGAGCGGGGTAAGAACTATGCCAATGCCGTAATGGTGGACGGCGACAGCGTGTGCGTGTACATGAATGCGCCTAAGTCATCTGACGCGCATGAGGCCGCTGTCCGATATTCCCTGCATGATGAGAGCGGAGCGGAACTCTCCAATGGGCATACAGTTCCGGGTGCGGCGGTCGTATTGCACCTGCCCGAACAGAAAATGTATAGTCTGAAGGCACAATTGTCTGTCTCCGGGCGGAATGGCGAAGCGGATATGGCTGAGGCGGAGATGAAGTTAGTGAGGATAGACAGGGATGCAAGCGCCATAGATGCGCCTGTGGACTGCTTGTTCGAGAAAATAGATGAAAACGGCAGGATAGGTCTGCGCCTTGGTTCCGCTACCGGCGATGTCTGGGCTGTTGTGGATGTATTCGATGATAAAAGGCACCTGCTGGAGTCCAGCTGCGTGCATATTGACGGTCGGCGCGGAGAGGATGGGTCTCTCGAAGACATTTGTTTTGATTATCGGGATGAATGGCCGGATGCCGTGCGCTTGAATGTATTCTACTTCAAGCATTCGTCCGAGAAGTCATGGGAGTGTACTTTCTATAGGGCGGAAGAGGAGGAGGACCTGTCGCTGTCGTTCTCTTTATTTACGGACAAGGCGTTCCCGGGACAGCATTGTGAAATCTCGGTGCAGACAGATTCTATGGCAGAATGCCTTGCGGCCGTATTCGACAAGAGCATTGACAATATTGCCCGTAATGACTGGGGAGTTGTCAGGAAGACCTTGCCCCATTTCGAGTCTGTGCGTGTGAATGCGTCCTGCGGAGGAATATATGGCACAATTGTTTATACAGGCTGGCGTGGGCGGCGTATCATGGCGAAAGGGGGGATGCAGGCTTTTGTGGCAGATGCGCGTCTTGAATCTTCGGACGAGCTGTCCGCGAATCAGGTATCGGCGTCCGCGTCGGCATCAGCAGCGGACCGGGTCGCTATAAGGGGTAATTTTGCGGGGACGCTGGCATTCGAACCGTTCCTATACCCCGGAAAAGACGGGAAAGTGACGCTGGCGTTTGAGACTTCGGATAGGCTCTCGACCTATCATGTGCAGGTCTACGCGCATGACAAATCCATGCGCAACAAGGTGATATGCAGGGATATGACGGTAACCCTCCCGGTGAAATTGTCGGTGTTCGAGCCGAAATACATGTATGCCGGGGATTCGCTGTCGCTCGCGGTGGCGGTATCCGGCAATGCCGATGTGCCTATAGACGGGAAATTGTACATGTACCGCTACGATACGGCAGACTGGCATTCCGCATCCCCTGTTTCGGAAGAATGCGTGCCGCTGTGCGTACAGCCCGGTTCTGTCGGGACATCTTCCTTTGCGATGAATGCGCCGGCGACGGTTTCCGGTGACGGAGAGGTCATCGGGCTCAAACTCGTATTCGTCTCCAATGACGGCAAATGGTCTGACGGCATATTCGTATCGATTCCGCTACGCGCTGATGAACAGTTTGTTACGGAGGCGCATTCTGCTGTGTTGCTGCCCGGTGCGGACAAGGATTCGCTCATCGCAGGGCTTCGTTCCGCATTTGCGGATGTGCGTGGCGCGGGCGAGATTTCTGTAAGGGAATTGTCCCTGATGGATATGGTCAGGGCGGCGATACCGACCAGGACCGACCCCAAGTCCGACAATGTCATAGATTTGTCGGAGGCGTATTATATGCGTCTCGTTGCCGGCAGCCTCGGAGTCGATGCCGATGCGGAAATGTCCCTCGGTGAACTCCGCGATAAGATATTCGCCTGCAAGAATGCTGATGGAGGTTTTTCCTGGTTCTCCGGTATGGCGTCATCACCGGTCATCACGGCGGTGCTGCTGGAGAGATTCGCGAAACTCCGCAATGCGGGACTGCTGCCGGATGATTTCCAGGAGTTGGAGAGTGCGGTGAAGTACTTGGACAACAGTACTTTTGCATCGGATACGCCGATATGGCGCGGAGGCATATCTTATGAGCAGTATCTCTATGCGAGGTCTTATTATCCGGGCGTGCCGTTCGGTGACATTCGCGGAGCGGACAGGAAAATCATGTCGGAGTTCCGTAAATATGTATCCTCCTACCTTGTCCCGACCGATGAGCGCGGCTTGAACGGCCGCATTCTCGCCAAGGCCCGCAGGATGGCCATCCTGTCACGGCTGTCGGCGTCTGACGAAGGTACGGCGCTGGCAAAGTCATGGGGCGTCTCAGGATTGTCGGCAAGGCGCGTGCGTAAGTCTCTCGACGCCGATGTCGCGTCTCTGCTGGAATATATGGTGGCCCATAAGGACGGAGGAATATATTGTCCCAATGCCGTAATGCCGTGGAGGGGGCTGCTCGAGAGCGAGGTATACGCGCATTCGCTTATCTGTGACCTGATGTCGGAGTATGCTGCCGGCAGGACGGATTCGGAATATGCCGGACAGGCTGCTCGGGCCGCTGACGGGATACGGATATGGCTGATGCTCCAGAAAGAGACGCAGCAATGGGATGCCGAACCGGCATTCGTAGATGCCGTTCAATCGGTAATCGATGGCTCTGAATCCGTCAAGTCTGTCTCTGTGCTGGCATTGAGCCGCTCTTGCAGCGTGTCGTTTTCGGATGTTTCCGCTGCCGGCAACGGCATGTCCGTGGAGAGGCGCCTGTACCATGAAGTGACCGAGAATGCCGCTGCGCGGAATATGCACGAGGCCGACAGTTCCAAGCGTAGCGCATGGGAGGAGATTGCCCCCGGGGAGGTGCTGCACCGTGGTGAGAAGATACGGGTCGAATACAGGATATGGAATGCGGAGAACCGCAGCCATGTGCTGCTGACCGCTCCACGGGAGGCATTCCTGCTGCCGGTGAACCAGTTGTCTGGCTTTGTCCGTGGAGGGTATAGGGATGTCCGTTCCGACCGCAGCATGTTCTATTTCGATTCGTACCCGGAGGAGAATAGCATCATTTCGGAAGAATTCGTCGTGACGGAGCAGGGGCGTTTCACTGCGCCGGCGGTCTCCGTCGAGTCTCTGTATGCTCCGCACTATAGGGCGAATTCCGCCGTGCGCGGACCTGTGGAGACGCGATGAGGGTATCAAGCTGTTGTTTATCAATAATATTTTGACTACATTTGCATGTTTTTCGCACCGACAGGTGCAAGAACGCAGATTTTATTAACAAACACATTCAAAATTTTTTGCAAGATGGCTGAATATCTGCTGCCTGAAAAAAAGCAAGAGATTTTCGCGAAGTACGGGAAGTCTAATACAGACACCGGCTCTCCTGAGAGTCAAGTTGCTCTATTCTCCTACCGTATCGCTCACCTCACGCAGCACGTGAAGAAGAACAAAAAGGACAATGTTACCCGCCGTTCCCTTCTGCGTCTCGTAGGTAAAAGACGTCAGCTTCTGGACTATCTCCAGAAAAATGACATCGAGAGATACAGAAATATCGTCAAAGAGCTTGGTCTCCGCCGATAACAAGAGATAGATTTTCAGGGGATGGTTCTTCACAACGGGGGAACCATCCCCTTTTTTAGAGAAAGACGTTTACGAAAACAATAGAGATGAA
>CAZKRZ010000044.1:7291-9487 GCA_964555325.1 uncultured Muribaculaceae bacterium | reverse complement strand
GGATGTCTCCTTGGACCTCGGCGAGAAACGGCACATCACATCTGTCGAAGCGACATTCATGGGCAATAAATCCGTATGGATAGCCACTCCGCAATCGTTGGAAGTGCTGGTCTCGGACGACGGTGTCACATTCCGGCAGGCAGGCAGGACGCTCGGAGAAGTCAACGAAGAAGTCTCCTCCATGGTCTATCTGCCTATACGGGTATATATGGACGAGGACGCAAGATATGTCCGCGTGATAGCACACAAAAAGACATCTTCGACAGCAGTATGGCTGTTCACTGACGAAATAATCGTAAATTAGCCGAGGCATTTGAAACGCCCCTGTAGATTATTTAGATATGAAAAGGATTTTAACACTGAGTTTTGCGGCTGTTATAGCCTGCATGTCGTTGGACGCACAGATCATCAAGGAGGACTGGCCTGCCTACAGCCGCTACAAGGCCCAGAACGACTCTATCATCGCCGCGCAGAAAAGCGGACAGGCGGCAAAGCCCAAGGCGGTGCTGTTCGGTGACTCCCTCACCGAGGTATGGCAGATGATAGATTCAGAGTTTATCGCAGAGCATGGCATGATAGGCCGCGGCATCAGCGGACAGGGTACGGCCAAGGCTCTCGCACGCATCCGCAGGGATGTCATAGACCTGCAGCCTGAGTACGCCGTCATCCTGATAGGCACCAACGACCTCGCCTGCAACGACGGCTACATGGCCAACGAAAATATCTTCGGCAATATCGTATCGATGACCGAGATACTGCGGGCAAACGGCATCATTCCCGTGCTGTGCTCTCTGCTGCCGTCCAACGGATTCGGATGGCGTCCAGAAGTCGGGGACAGATCGGCTGACATCCGCAAACTCAACGACCTCCTCCGCGAATACGCCAAATCACAGTCATTGAAGTACATAGACTACTATTCCGCATTGGTAAACGAAAAAGGCGGCATGAAAGCCGAATATTCGGAAGACGATGTACATGAGAATGCCGCCGGGCTCAAGGTAATGGAAGAAATCTTCCTCCTGGAAATGTCCGACTGCCTGTAACCCGTCCATACATAATAAAAGCCTGCGCCGAGGACTCCTCATAGGGAGTTTTACAGCGCAGGCTCTTTTATTCATGCACCTGCCCAATTATCAGGCAGGTGCGTCATATTTACAATGAGAATGACACGGTGCCGCGTATATCATCGGACGCCGCACCTACATAAGCGGTGAAGAGGCCTTTTTCCACGACCCACTCCGCTTTCTTGTCATCATAGTACTTGAGCATTTCGGGAGTGACATCGAATGTCACCGTCTTGGTCTCACCAGGCTCCAACGCTATCTTGACAAAGCCCTTGAGTTCTTTGACCGGACGAGGGAGAGCTGACTCCTCATCTCCGATATACAGCTGCACGACCTCAGCACCTGCCCTCGCTCCTGTGTTGGTCACATCAGCAGAGATACGCAGGCTGCCCTTGGCGGACAACGTCGTCCTGTCCGCCCTGACAGCGGATATGTCAAAAGACGTATAGCTCAGTCCATGACCGAATGCAAACAGAGGCTTGATACTCTGCTTGTCATGCCAGCGGTATCCGACATATATGCTCTCGTTGTAAGCGACCTCATCAGTGCCGGGGAATTCACCGAGCGCATGTGCGCTGTTATCCTCCAGCTGTACTGGGAATGTGAAAGGCAGTTTGCCGGAGGGATTGACCTTGCCGAAGACCACATCGGCAAGCGCATTGCCAGCCTCGGAGCCGCAATACCACGCCTCGACGACAGAGGGTACTCTATCTATCCAAGGCATAGCCACCGCATTGCCGGAGATGAGCACAACAGCCATCCTGGGATTGGCAGCAGCCAAAGCCTCGATAACTTCGTCCTGATTGTAAGGCAGTCCATACTGCTGACGGTCAGCATCTTCGCAGTCCTGATGCGCACTCTTGTTGAGTCCGCCCACGAATATCACGACATCGGCCTTGCGCGCAGCCTCGACGGCATCGGCGAGCAGTCTCTCCGCAGAACGCTTCTCCGACAGATCCTGCCCGGTCACCACACCATTGTAGTCTCCGGTCACATCGCCTACATAGCCACGCTCGTATATCACTTCAGCCTTGTTTCCTACGGCAGCCATGATACCCTCCAGCGGAGTGTATTCGTGCCTTACCTTGAGCGAAGAAGAGCCTCCGCCGACGGTCATCATCTTGATTGCATT
>CAZKRZ010000044.1:0-7281 GCA_964555325.1 uncultured Muribaculaceae bacterium | reverse complement strand
TTGTCCAGCTCCACAGGCAGCACAGCCCCGTCATTCTTCAACAGGACCATACCCTCACCTGCGATACGGCGGGCAGCCGCCAGGTGCTCCGGAGAGTTCATCGAACCGAACGGCTTGTCGGTATTCATCGCCGTACGGAAATTGAGCCTCAGCACCCTGCGCACCTTGTCATTGAGCGTCTCGACAGACGCCTCTCCGCTACGCAGTTTGTCCAGATAGGGCAATGCAAGATAATAGTTGTCGTACGCATTGCTCGCACCTCTCTTGAGACCGTCGGTCCATGTGCCAAACTCCAGATCCAATCCGTTCTCTATCGACTCATCTGTATCATGCGTGCCGCCCCAGTCGGAAATGACAGCACCGTCAAATCCCCAGTCTCCTTTGAGAATGTCCTTGAGCAGATACTGGTTGTGGCAGGCATATTCACCCTTGTACTTGTTGTAAGAGCCCATCACCGACCATGCGCCGCCCTCCTGGACCGCCGCCTTGAATGCAGGCAGATATATCTCATTCAGAGCCCTGTCATCCACCTTGACATCAATGCCATGGCGGTGCGTCTCCTGATTGTTCAGGGCAAAATGCTTGACGCAGGCGGCAACGCCGTTTTTCTGCAACTCCTGGATATACGGCACGACCATGCGCGACGAGAGGAAGGGATCCTCTCCCATATACTCGAAATTGCGTCCGTTCAGAGGTGTACGATAGATATTGACACCGGGGCCGAGGAGGACATCCTTGTCACGATATCTCGCCTCCTCGCCTATGGACTTGCCATAGAGGGCGGACATCTCCGTATTCCAGGTAGCGGCCAGACAGGTCAATGCCGGAAACGCCGTACATGAGTCATTGGTCCAGCGTGCCTGGTCCCACTCGTCCCACATGACCTCCGGACGAATGCCGTGAGGGCCGTCCGTGCACCAGAGATCCGGAATGCCGAGACGCGGCACTCCCGCCGAAGAAAACTTGGACTGCGCATGCAGCACAGCCACTTTTTCCTCAAGTGTCATACGGGAGAGGGCATCCTCTACACGCACATCTATAGGCTGGTTTTCATCGAGATAGACGGCAACTGCACTTTCCGACTGACGGTCACCGCATGCGGCGACCGTCATCAGAATGCATACTCCTGCCGTTATCCCAAACAGGGTATTTGTCTTCATATAGTATTGTTAATCTAAACAGGTTTTAGTCTGCCTGGACAAGTGTAATCGTCGGTTTGTCACCCTTGGAGACATCTATCCTGAGGATATAAGCCTTACCCTCTGTAAGAGTCTTACCATCAGCGAGTTCGATATTGCTTCCTTCACCATCAGGCTTAAGCAGTCCACCATCCAGCGTCACTGCAGAAGCCTTATACTCGCCTCCCCAGCCATTCTGGTGGAAGAACTTGAAACTCAGGTAATCTGTTCTGAAATACTGACCTACAGAAGAACCTTTCTCCGGACCTGCAAGACCTGCGAACTGATATACGCCTGCGCTCACCTCAGGAATGCAATATGCCGCACCGGGATTAAAGCCAAACTGATTGTCAAGACTGGGAGCACCTACACCCCAACCCATGAGCCACAGAGCACCGTCCTCCTCAAATTCAGCATCAGAGCCGTCAGCCTTGACCTCTTTGAAGAATACCGTCTTTGCATCTGTATTGACGCTCACCTTGTAACGACCGGCTACAGGGAGGAATTTCAATGCACCGCCGTCAAGTGTCACATAGTTGGTATCAGCCCACCATGCAGACAGGTCTCCGAATCCGCCGGGGACAAGTTTATCGCCCTGGTTGAGTTCGAACACTCCGTAATAGTTGGAGGCATCCGCCTGTGTCAGTGCAGTACCGTTGATAGAAAGATCCTCCTTGGGGAGCTCCACCTCGCCATTCTTCTTCAGAGTGAGGACACCGCTGCCACCGTTCCAGGTGATAGTGAATATGTACACACCGCCGGGCTCGAATGTCTTGCCCTCCTGGAGTTTGATGTTACCTTCATCAGCTCCGTTATCACCGTCGCCGACAAATACAGTCTCGTCAGTCGAACTGAGCATGTCATTCTTGAGTTCGACAGGTCCCCAATCGTCATTCTGGCCGAAGAACTTGAAGTTGATATCGTCTGCCTTCATCGTCAGACCGGCGATACCGGTAATCTGGTACACACCCTCCGCTACAGGAGCGAGGCAGAGACCCTTCTCAGGAGTCCAACCGGGAGCGCCTGCCATATTGGGCTTGCCGAGACCGTCACCTACGAGATACAGGGCACCCTTGCCGGTCGCAGTATCGAACTTGGCGAAATTGCCGGACGCATCGCAAGTCATCGCTGTGACCACCTCTGCCTCTGTATCCACGATTACGCAATAGTTGCCGTCGATTACCAGAGACTTCAGAGTACCGTCAGCCTCACGGCTAAACCAGTCAGAGTCGATAGTCCACTCGCTGATATCCAGTCCCTCGAATGTATATGCAGTACCCTGCTTCATAGGCAGGACTGCCGAATAACGGGAGTCAAAGCCCTCCATAAGAGACATCTCCACCTCACCGAACTTGAGCGTCAGGAAAGGCGACGCCACAAACGAGAACAGGTCAAATGTGATGGCATACTCGCCGGCAACAGCGTTGCTGAAAGGAATCAGAGCCTCTGTATCCCATGCCACAGCACCGGACGCCCAACCGAAATTGGCAACCGAACCGTCAGCATCCAGACCCTCTACGCGGAAATAGCCTTTGGGCTTCTGGGGGAAACTCTTTGTCACTGAATACAGGTAATCGCTCTGACGGGGCATCTCGATTTTCTCGCCGTCCATCATCAGATAAATCTTATCCGGCTGGGGACGGGACACCTCCACCTGTTTCTCTATGCTCGTGAGACCGAACTTGATGTTCTGGCCGACGAATTTAATAGTAGCCGTGCCATTGGGAATCTCCGCGGCAAACGGCACTACAAGTGTGTCTGTATATGTACCGTTGGTCTTGGTCCTAACGACAGTCTCCGCCACCTTCTCTTCATCGAAATACAGTTGCGCCTTCAATGTAGACAGCGCAATCGCATCATTCAGAGATACGGAAAAATGCAGATTGCCACCGAAATATGCGGATTCGTCCACCGACAGGACTTCCATCTCAGGTCCTTTGTCCGTAGTCTCAAGAGTTTTCTCCTCCTGACATCCTGTAATCCCCGCGAATGCGAAAGCTGCCGCCGCAAGGAAAAGTATTCTTTTCATAATATTGTCTTTTTTCATTTAATAACTGGTAAATCACTCAGCCTTTTCGTTCCAACGGAGCGATGCTATCGACTGTGCAGGGATCGTAAAGCGGAATCCCTTTTCAGGTCCCTGGAATGCGACGGTAATGTCCTCAGCGCTCTTGTTCATCGCCAGCACTGCCAGGCTGCCGTCAGGATTCATGAACGCCTCATAAGCCAGACCGTTAGCAGTATAGCCGGAACTCTTTACACGCACGGCGCCTGCCTTGACTACCTTGGAACAGTGCGCGACATCATAATAATGCGAACTGTAACGCAGTGTCTTGTAGTCCTTGTTGCTGATTTCTATCGCACCGAAGCAGGTAGAGCATCCGCCTGGGCGATACGGCTTGCGGTCATTGTCCAGCATGTAGTTCCACATGATGACGCCCTTGCCCCAGCGTGAGAGTACTCCGAGGAAATTGGTCTCGAAATCATTCAGCAGGCATGACTTGAACACACCGTCCCAGGTGCCGTCCCCTATCCACTGGCCGATTGAGGCCTCTGTGAAATAGATGGACTTGTCCGGTGCCATGCGCCTGATATAGTCGAGTTCGCTGACGCTGCCGCCGTAATTGTGCCACGCAGAACCATCGGCATACTTCGCAGCCTCTGCATCCGCATAGATGTTGAGCGGATAGTGCTCCTGGCTGGCGACATTGTCGTAGTTGTAATTGTGGTCAAACAGCAGGATCTTGGTCTTGATACCGGCTTTTTCAAATGCAGGTCCAAGACGCTTGATCAACTCCAGCTGATCCTCCCAAGGCATGTACAGAGACATGGAATTGCCATGGTTGAGAGGCTCGTTCTGCATGGTAATGGCATAGATGGGGAACCCCTCCGCCTCCATAGCCTGCACCCATTTCACGAAATAGAGCGCGTAATCCTCATACATCAGAGGATTGAGACGTCCGCTCGTCCATGAATTGAACGGTGCGCGCATGGTATTGGGATCCACTTTCATCCACCTCGGGCAAGACCATGGAGAGCCCATAATCTTGATTTCGGGATTGATGGCAAGTATCTCCTTGAGTATAGGGAATATACCGTCACGCTCAATCTGCGGAATGGCGAAATTCTCGATACCCTCCTTGTCACAGCAGGTATACTCGTCCATGGAGAAGTCCGAACCTCCTATATGCAGACGGATAAAGCTGAATCCCTTTCCGTCCACCGGATCAAAAGTCTCCTTGAGCAGGGCGGCCCTGTCTGCTGCCGTCATACGCAGCAGATTGTAGCAGGAAGCGCCTGTAACGGCGACACCAAATCCGTCAATCTCCTGATATTTCACAGAAGGGTCGATAGTGACCTTTTTCGTGGACATGCTGACCGACGCATAATCCGTGGCTATCTGTGTGAATGCATAAGCCAGATTCTGCGAGGTCACATAAGCCTCGACATCGGATTTGGCCACAGGCTCTACAGTCCCACCGCCATTTTCTCCGCCCCCTTCACCCCCGGTGGGGGTGGAGGAGCATCCTGCAATCATCAGGAGAGCGGAAAGTGTTGAAAACAAACGGATCATATTATTCTAATATCCGGGATTCTGTTCGACATTGGGGTTCTCGTCGAGAACCGATGTAGGTATAGGCAGGAGAACGCGCTCGTCAGAGAGAGGGACTCTCTCAGTGAAATACTCGTCGTACGATGCGGAACCCTTGATATTGCCACCGTCGTGAATCTCTTTCAGTTTGGAATAGTCGTCACCGAAACGCATGAGGTCAAAATAGCGGTGTCCCTCATACGCCAGCTCCAGACGCCTCTCGGCGAGGACATGGAGGGCAGCCTGATTGGCATCCACGTTTGTGGGCAGGGCTGCAATCTTGGCACGGGAACGCACCTTGTTGACCAATGTCATTGCACCGGCAGCATCTCCCAGGTTGGCAAGAGCCTCAGCATGGAGGAGATATACATCTGCCAGACGGGCATGATAGATGACAGTGACATTCGTAGGGATCTTGCCCATAAAAGCGTATTCGTCCTTGGGGTAATACTGCTCCCAGTCGCAGGAATCCCATGCGATGGAGACATTCTTGCGCTCGGTATCACCCTCGGCATCATAAGCCGCTGCAAGATTCCTCGTAGGGGTGCACCATTTGATCCAGCTGAACGAATCATTCATATTGAAATGATTGCGCCAGAACATCATGAAGAACCAGTTGCCGCTGGCGGTGTTGTCATATCCGGCCTCGAAGATAGACTCCTTGCTGTTGTGCACCGCAGTCTGGGTATCCTCATCGTAAGCCCAGAGGTCGGCATATTTGTCAGCAAGTTCATAACCCATGCCCTCGATAGCCTCGCATGCGGCCTTGACCTTGTTCCAGTCGCGATACTGCTTGAGCGAATACATCTTGGCGACCAGATACTGTGCAAATCCCTTGCTTGCGAAATCCTTCTCCACAGACTGTGCCTCGGGAGCATGCTGGCATGCAAACTCGAGATCTTTAGCCAACTGTGCCTTGAGGGTCTCGGCATCGACACGCGAAGGATAATAGAGAGGATAGACCTCCTCGACATTGTCCGCGCTGATTGCCGGAGGTATGCTGGTAAGCATAGGAATTTCACCGAAATACTGGGTCATGAGCAACCACATATAAGACCTCACGCACAGAGCCTCTGCCATCCACTGGTTGTACTCAGCCTCTGTGAGGGTAGGATCATTCTCCTTGACCGCGTCCAGATTGCAGATAACTGCGTTTGCCTTGCTGACACCGCTCATCAGACCGCTCCAGAGAGTGCTCGGGAACTCGTTGTCAGAAGTGAAAGTATTGCCCTCCATCTCGGTAGGCTTGCCGCTGTCACCGCCGCCGTATGCGTCATCCGCACGACATGCCTGGGCAGTGAGGTGCTTGTAGTTGGCATCCTGGAAATCTCCACGGATCCAATTGTACATATTGGTCCTCTGGCCTTCAATATCCGCTTTTGTCGTAATTGCGTTGGTATCGTTGCTGTCTTCGTTGTCCACCGTGACATTTCCCTCATTGTATCCGGTATCGGGATACAGGTCCAGTTCGCAGGAGGACAGCATGGCGCCGACGCCCAATGAAGCCAGTGCTGCTATCAATATCTTTTTCATTGTTTCAATGTTTATATCAAGATTCAACTTTTAGAAATTCACATTGACACCGGCGACAACGGTACGGACATTGGGATAAGTACCCCAGTCGATACCCATGGAAGTGGCCGATGTGGACTGGCTCACCTCGGGATCATAACCCGAATAGTTGGTCAGAGTGAAGAAGTTCTGGAGAGTCACGTACGGCTGCAGTTTGGAGATATGCAGACGCTTGAGCAGACCGCCCTGTACATCATAGGAGAGAGTTATGTTCTTTACCTTGAGGAAAGAACCATCCTCGATCCAACGGGTGGAGTTGCGGACATTATAGTTGCTCTGTGTGGCACGAGGCACATCCGTGATCTGTCCGGGGATTCTCCAGCGGCGCAGTGCGGTAGTAGTCTGGTTGTAACCGTTGTACATACCCTCAGTCTCGATACGGGATGCGTTGAAGATATCGTTGCCGTAAGAGCGTGTGATTAGGACGCTAAAGTTGAGAACATTGTAAGAGAATGTGTTTGTCAGACCTGCAGTGAATTTAGGGTTGGCATCACCGATCCATGTCTTGTCGCTCGGAGTAATCTGGCCGTCACCGTTGATATCCCTGTACATCAGGTCACCGGTCTCGGGATCGACACCGTCAGAGATGTAGCCCCAGAACTTGGACAGAGCATGACCGGGGGTCATTCTGACTACATAGTCATTGGTCATGTCAGCAGTCTTGGAGTAGTAGTACACCTGCTGGAGGTCCAGTTTCTCGAGTTTGTTGCGGTTGAGCGAGATATTGAAATCAGTGCTCCACTGGAAGTCCTTGCGGTCGATATTCTTGGAAGAGATAGCGAACTCGAGTCCCCAGTTGGACATCTCGCCCTCGTTACGCATAATCGAAGGATACGGGTCGGGCAGAGGCACCGACATCAGCATGTCCTTGGTGTATTTGTAATAGGCATCGGCAGTCACATTCAGACGATAGTCCAGCAGTGCCCAGTCAAAACCGAT
>CAZKRZ010000043.1:0-9693 GCA_964555325.1 uncultured Muribaculaceae bacterium | reverse complement strand
TATCTGCCGATACTCCAGGGCTTGCCGTTGGGGTTGTGGCCTTCGCACCATATCTCGCCGATGTCCACGAGCATGTCATGTATGCCGAGGCTGTGGAGGTAGCGCGCCACGAGGTCGCAACTGTAGCCCTGGGCTATGGCGTTGTAGTTGAGCGTCGGGAGGGCGTGGTTGGCTTGCGAGGCGATGTTGGCGTGGGGAGCGGGTGAGGTGGGGAGGAGGATGTCGCGCGGGTGGAGGGAGCCGTCGGAGCGCAGGCATGCGCGGATGTCGCGCCGCAGGTGCGACATCCCCGAGACGGCGCGCGTCTGCGCGACCGTCTCGTCCGACGGCATCGATCCCTCCTTGAATCCAAATCCCCAGATGTCAAAGAGCGGACCGCCTGCAGCGTCTACCACGCCTTCGGACTCCTCATACAGTGCGTATGCCCTCTCGTACATATCCAGGAAAATCTCGTCCGGCACAATGGTCTCGCCCCTGTTGAAACGGCTCAGCAGCGAGCCCTTGTTGTATCCCGACAGGCTGGCGTCTATTCTTGCCAATATGCTGTCAATCTCCGCGGCGATGGCGTCAGGTTCCACCCTGACTCCGTCCAGGTTGGCCTTGACAGTGTAAGTGCCGCCCTGCGCGTAGCCCTTGAATGCCACATAGCCTTGCCGAGGGGTGCAAGACAATGCCGCAGCGCATAATAACGCTGCGGCCATAGTCTTCTTTATGCTTGTTCTGAATGATGTAAGCATCGCGGACTAACTGATGACTCCGAGTTCCTTGCCGACCTTGATGAATGCGGCGATAGCCTTGTCGAGATGCTCTCTCGTGTGTGCCGCCGAGAGCTGGACGCGTATGCGGGCCTGGCCCTTGGGCACAACGGGATAGAAGAAGCCCGTCACGAAAATACCCTCTTCTGCTATCTTGGCAGAGAATTTCTGGGCGAGAGGCGCATCATAGAGCATGACGGCGCAGATTGCGCTCTGTGTAGGCTTGATGTCGAATCCGGCAGCAATCATCTTGTCGCGGAAGTATGCGACATTCTCCTGCTGGTGCTCGTGGAGAGCCTTGTCCTCCTCTATCATCCTGAACATCTCTATGCCTGCTGCGGCAATCATCGGCGGAATGGAGTTGGAGAACAGATAGGGGCGCGAACGCTGCCTGAGCATGTCGATAATCTCCTTGCGGCCTGTGGTGAATCCGCCTACGGTGCCGCCGAACGCCTTGCCGAGGGTGCCTGTGAAAATGTCAATCCTGCCGTAGCAGTCAAACTGCTCAGCTACGCCGTGGCCTGTCTTGCCGACGACCCCTGCGCTGTGGCTTTCGTCCACCATGACGAGGGCGTCATATTTCTCCGCCAGTTCGCATATTTTGTCCATAGGTGCGACATTGCCGTCCATGGAGAATACACCGTCAGTGCAGATGATTCTGAATCTCTGTGCCTGTGCTTCCTGGAGGCAACGCTCCAGATCGGCCATGTCGGCATTCGCATAGCGGTAGCGGACCGCCTTGCAGAGGCGTACGCCGTCGATGATGGATGCGTGGTTGAGGGCATCGGAGATGATGGCGTCCTCCGCTGTCAGCAGAGGCTCGAAGAGGCCTCCGTTGGCATCAAAGCAGGAGGCATATAATATGGTGTCTTCTGTATGGAAGAATCTCGATATGGCAGCCTCGAGTTCCTTGTGCAGGTCCTGAGTACCGCAGATGAAACGGACGGAGGACATGCCGAAGCCTCTCTCGTCCATGGCTTTCTTGGCCGCCTCTATGAGCCTCGTCGAGTCTGCCAGGCCAAGGTAGTTGTTGGCGCAGAAGTTCAATGCCTTGCTTCCGTCCCCGAGGGTGATTTCTGCAGACTGGGGGGAAGTAATGTTCCTTTCGTTTTTGTACAGACCTGCCTCTTTGATGGATGCGAGTTCGTCCTGCAGGTGCTGTTGGAATTTGCCGTACATGTTTATGTTGTTTTAAATCCTTTATACACAATGTGCTTCTGATTGTTTTCCCTCTGTGCCGCTATCAGTGCTGTGTCTGTAGCATCCGTTCAGTACGGGAAAGAGAAGCCGTAAATCTCCAATGTGTATGATTTTGAAGACAAATTTAAACAGCTTCTCGGAAAAACTCTGTAATTTTGCAGGGAAAATAGTGATTTGACCCGGAATAAGCAAGATGGATCCGGGAGTGTGATTTTTACGATTTTATGCAAAATGTTCTAATTGTCGGATCTACCGGCCAGATCGGTTCCGAATTGACGATGAAACTCAGGCGTCTGCATCCTGAAGGGAATATCGTCGCTGGTTACATCAAGGGCGCAGAGCCCAAGGGCGAACTCCTTGAAAGCGGTCCTTGCGCAGAAGCCGATGTCTGTGACGGAGAGGCTCTTCTCTCTATTGTCAGGAAATACAAGATAGACACCATATACAACCTAGCCGCCCTGCTGTCGCATGTTGCCGAGAGCAAGCCGCAGTTGGCGTGGCATATCCAGATAGACGGACTTATGAATATCCTGGAGATTGCGCGTCAGGAAGGCGTATCGGTGTTTACTCCCTCTTCCATAGGCTCTTTCGGGCCTGAAACCCCGCATGTCAATACGCCTCAGGACACCATCCAGCGTCCCCGTTCGATGTACGGATGTACAAAAGTGGCGACGGAACTCCTCAGCGACTATTATTTCAATAAATATGGCGTGGATACCCGTTCGGTGCGATTCCCGGGGCTCATTTCTCATGTGACCCTGCCCGGCGGAGGCACGACTGACTATGCTGTGGAGATTTATTACTCGGCGGTAAAGGGAGAAGAATTTGTCTGTCCGATAGCCGCAGGGACATTCATGGATATGATGTATATGCCTGATGCTCTAAAGGCCGCTGTGGATATAATGGAGGCGGATCCTGCCGGATTGAAGCACCGCAATGCGTTCAATGTCGCGTCCATGAGTTTCGATCCGGAGATGCTGGCGGCAAAGATACGCGAGCACATTCCCGGATTTACTATGCGCTACGAGGTGGATCCTGTCCGTCAGGGGATAGCGGACTCATGGCCTGACAAGATGGATGACAGCTGTGCACGCACAGAATGGGGCTGGACGCCCTCGTATGACCTGGAATCCATGACTGTAGATATGATTGCCGAACTCCGCAAGAAACTCCTTTAGGAGCCGGTGACATAGCCTGGATATGCTTGCCCTGCTGATTTTTTTTCAGCAGGGCATTGTTTTTATCAAAAAAGTATGCATATTTGCAAATAATCCTCATTTGAGGCAGAATAATCCTAATTTTGTGCTATTTAAACTAAACTATGGAAAGAAAAATAGTTGTCCCCTATGAGTCTCCGATGTGCGTTCCGCTGGGATTTGAGGTGGAAGTGTTGTGTGCTTCGTACTTCGGTATTCCCACTCCGGGAAAATGGGACGAACTGTAGCAGGTAAACTATGAAAGCTTCAGCATCCTATCTTGCTTTCTATTGGTGCGGGATTAAGTGCAACCCGCTAGTCTCCGAAAATTGGACCATATCCGGAGACCGGATGCTGTATGGGAGTCGGTTTGTCCCGGCTGCAAGGTCATGTCTCCAAAACCCCTGGACACCCTATGCCCTGGACCATTGAGCCGGCTCCCTTTTTAAAAAGAAATCAACTACATAGAAGAGATGACGCGACGATTAACCAAAGTGACATTCATGTCGGCCGTTTTGCTGCTTTTAGCCCAATATGGATATGCGGGGGAGGCTCCGGATTCTGTTAGGACGGGACGGGAGTTTGATCTTAAGACCAATCTGCTGTTGGACGCTACGGCGTCCCCGAGCCTCGGTATCGAGTACGGGATAGGCCGCAAATGGAGCGTGGATGTCTCTGCCAGTTACAATCCGTGGACATTCTCCAATAATCGCAAGTGGAAGCATTGGCTGGTGCAGCCGGAGTTGCGTTGGTGGCCGAGGGAGGCTATGGACGGCATGTTCCTGGGGCTGCATGGCGTCGGTGTCGTGTATAATCTCAACAAGGTGGATTTGACGTTCAATCTCTGGCCCGATCTCGCCGAACGCAGGCATGAGGGCTGGGGTGTCGGAGCCGGTATTGGCATAGGCTGGCGGCACAATCTGTCGCGTTGTTTGGCTGTCGAGAGTGAAATCGGTGGCGGTTATGTGTATAGTGAGTACGATGTGTATTGCCCTAAGGATTGCGGGTTCAAGACCGGTTCTGAGGTGAGCAACTATTTCGGGCTCACCAAGATGTCATTGGGCCTCGTGTGGCGTTTCGGTGCGGCGGCACGGGCGTTGAGGAGCAATACGGTGGAGGGCACTATTCGCGAAGCCCGTGCCGCAGCCGCTGCTGCAGAGCCTGCCGGGCATGAGACTGTCGTGCGCGAGTCCATCATTGTACGGGAATCGGACAACCGTGTCGAAGTGCGGGATGAAAAGGCTCCGGTGCAGCCTGCTGCAGTGCCGGTGGTGCATGTTACGGTCTATATTAGGGATACTGTGGTCTTGTCCGGTGGCAGGAGCCATGCCAAATTCCGCACGCAGACCTATATTCTGCGTCTGCAGTATAGGCAGGGAAGTGCGCAGATACAGAGAGAACTCGGGGACAACCAGCGTCAATTGGTGGATTTCAAGGAATTTGTGGACAGGATACAGAGGGATTCTGCCAATGTCATACAGCGTGTGTCCCTTACCGGATGGTGCTCTATCGAGGGGACTGCCAGATTCAATGACCGTCTGTCGCTCGACCGTGCCCACGGAGTGGAGGAGTATCTCCTCGGATTCTATCCATGGATGCGTGATATAATGCATGTTGAAGGACGGGGTGAGGACTGGGTAGGACTGTTGCGCCTCGTTGAGGCCAGCGGCAATACTCCATGGAGCCGTGAGATAGAGCGTATAATCCTGGGTGCAGGCGTCTATCAGGGACGGGAAAAGCGTTTGATGGATCTCTATGGCGGTCATCCGTATCGATGGATGGCGCGAGACCTGTTCCCTCAATTGCGCCGTATAGAATGCGTTGTCGAATATTCCGTCAGGGAGAATTGATAATATGCTGATATTTAGTCTAATAAATATTCCAAAACCTTTTTAAACATTTCAAATCATGAAAAACAAAATCATGTTGTTAGGCCTGGTCTCGATGGCGGCATTCGCTATTGCAGGCTGTAACAAGGAGACCGGAGATACTCCGGAATCGGGAGTGAAGACCTTTGCGTCTTTCTCCATCACAGTGTCCAATCCGGCTACGCGTGCAGATGTCAATGCCGTAGATGAGGAGACTGGAATCAATAGTGTCGGTATCTACATCTTCAGCAATGAGGCACTGGAGTCACAGGGCACAATTAGTATCAACAACCAGAACAAAGGTACTACTACGGTTTCTACGACCACCGGCCCCAAACGTATTTATGCTGTGGCCAATAAGACCGTTGCTGCCAATACAGGAATGTCCCAGGCTGATTTTGAAAATCAATTACTGAGTGCTGGGGCTACAGATATAGCCACTTCCGGTCAGTTCCTGATGGTAGGCTCTACAGACGCCACCCTTGTCAGGCGTACTCAAGAAGAAGCTATACAGAATGCGAATCTTGTCCCTATCAATGTGACAAGAGCAGCCGCCAAGGTGCAGATGCAGTATAAATCGACAACCCGTGTTGCTGAGAACGTGGACGCAACGGTAAGCAATGTACAGTATGATCTCGGACAGCGCAACACTCAAATGTACCTTGTCCGCAATAATTATGAGGTGACCCCTAATGGAACTAAAACAGAGCAGACAGATGCTGACAGCGATGGTACTTATGACCATTTGGCCAAGTTCCAGGAAAGTACACTTTCTCTTGTGAATGCGGTTGAGACATTTAATCATACTTTCGCAAACTCCCGTTATCTTGGCGAGAATGTCAATGATACTCCCGTGACTGGCAACAGTTCCTTTGTCGTCATTAAACTCAAGGTGACTCCTAACTCTGGAGCCAGTGCCGATGGTTCGTTCTGGGTCGTTGCCAAATCGGATGCAAGTAAAGGCACTGTAGAATATGCTTCCGAGACTGGTAAAATCAAGTATTTCAATGCTGAAGGAGCGGCACAGGCTCATCTTACGACTAATCAAACTCTTCTTACGGGGTATACTGTGCAGAAATTCGACAAGGGCTTTGCCTGGTATCGCCTTAACCTCCGTGATGTCGCAAAGACAGATACAAAAGAGAGGTATGCCGTGCTGCGCAACCATTACTATAAGGTGAATGTCACCGAAATCTTCGGTTTGGGATTCAATACTCCCGAGGCTATCATACCTAAAGACCCTGATACACCGCTGGAGACTTCGACCTATGTCTCTGCCGAGATAACCATCGAAGACTGGACGGCAGTGGAGATGAACGAGCCTCTGGGCTAATATCATAATCAGACCTTTTCTGGAGATATGCTTAGAAGAGCACTGCATTTTCTGATGCTGCTTCCCCTGATTGCAGGGGGAGCGGCTCAGTTGTGCTCGTGCGTCAAGGATGACAGGGAAGCTTGTCTCTTCCCGCTCAATCTCCAGTTTGGCTACACATATAATCGCGAAAGGCGCAATCTGTTGGCAGAAGAAGTGGCCGGCGTGCGTCTGTATCTGTTTGACGCCTGCTGCGGAGAACTTTGTGACACCATTTCCGTACGAATGTCGGATCTCAGCGGAGGTAACGATACGCTTGTATGGAATGTCACACCGGGGCAGTATCGGGTCGTGGCATGGGGCGGCAATATGGACGCCTCCAGGTATCAGTTGTCCTCGGACGGGACATTCGGCGGCAGCCGTTTGTCTGTACCGTCGGGAAACGGGCGTACTGTAGTGCAGAGCAAGGATCACCTGTGGTATGGAGCAGCTGCGGACATCGTCGTCGACGGTGCTGCCGATGCTCCTGTGAGACACATTGATATGCGTAAGTACAGCAATGATGTCCATGTGGTGGTGGAAGGTCTGCCTGCAGGCGCATTCCCGGATCTGTCCTGTACGATCAGCGCCGGCAATGGGGAATATGATTTCGACGGCGTCGAGAGCAGCGATTCCCTTGTCGTGTGGCTTCCGGAGTCGCGCATGGAGGGTGGCAATGCAGTCTGCGACTTTACGGTGTTGCGGCTGCGCCCGGGAGACGATTCCAAACTGCATGTGGCGCTCTCAGGCAGCAACAGTGTGATATATGATGGCAGCTTGTCAGGTCTCTTGTTACAGAATCCGTCGCTGGACCTTGATCTGGACGATGATTTTTTGGTTCGATTGGTGTACCGGTCAGGTCCCGGCGGAGGATTCGATGTATCTATATATGTTAACGGCTGGCATGTGATAGACATGGTAGGGCCATTGGAGTAGTGAGAAATGAATACCTTTGGATATATAGTGAACAGACGGGCTCTGTCATTGCTTGTGACGGCAATGGCTTTGCTCATATCACTCGTAGCCTGTGTGCGTGAGGGGATGGAGACTCCTGTCATTGAAGATGAGCCTGTACGCGTTGAAATCCTTTTGCATGCTCCGGAGTCATCTGGGACATCTACGCGCGCCCTCACTCATGAAGATGAGGTCCGTGTCAGCGATGTGCTGGTACTGTTCTTTACAGAAAGCGACATGATATTGCGCGATGTCTCCGAAGGACGCAGGCTGATGCCTTCGCAAGGCTCGGAGGGTAGCGTGGTTACATTCGAGACGAGTTTTACGCTGGATCCGTCGCTTGTCGGTGCCGAGTTCCGTTGTGTGGTGCTTGCCAATGTCAATTCATGGTATGGGGAAGCGCAGCGTGCAGGATGGCGCGGAAAGAGTTATGAGGCTCTTCAGCGTCAGCTGTGGCGGGATGTGACGGACAGACTCCATACTGATGCGACAGCGTCCGGCATTGCCATGTGGGGCAAGGCGACATCCGTATTCGTGCCCTCCAATGCCAAACAGCAGTTGTCCGTGCCTTTGCTGCGGGCTGTGGCGCGTGTGGACGTGACTACAGGAGTGGATGTGGATAACTTCGAACTCAATGAGGTCTACATCTATAAGCCGAATGACAAACTCTCCATTATGCCGCAACTGTCGGCATGTGGCCCTGACGGGCGTGTCGTCACGACTCCGTCTGTGCCTGTGGGGACATCGGCTCTTGCCACTCCGTGGAAATATGATGTCACAGGAGGCAGAATAGATTATAGCATTTACATTCCCGAATCTGATGTGGTCATGGGCGGTGACGGTACGCCCGGCGATGCGCATCACACCGACCGTTGTGCCATAGTGGTGGGAGGAAAATACGGCGGAGGTGAGTCAATGAGTTATTACCGTATAGATTTCAAGAGCGGTGGTAGGCTCAAACAGGTATTGCGCAATCACCGTTATATACTCAATATCGTCAGTGTGTCCGCTCCCGGAGAAGATACTCCGGACAAAGCGTACGAGTCCCGTACGGCGGCGGTGACGGCCGAAGTCGTGGATTGGACTGACGATAATCAGGATATAGTGTTCGATGGTTCCGATTGGGCGAGCATCGGACGCAAGAGACTCGATTTCGGTGACGGCAAGGGAGCGGTGCAGCAGTTGCGCCTGCTCAGCAGTATCAGGCCGTCAGAATGGAGTCTGCAGTTTTCATCTGCAGAGGGTACTTATGACCCTCAGACGGGGACAAGTGTCAACGGGCATTATTTCTCCGTCACAAAACCGGCAGACAGGCCTGAGGGAAGCGCAGGCACAGAGGGAGGTTATCTCGTTGTGACCACGCTGCAGGCTCTTCCGGAATACAAAGAGAGTGACCCGTCGGTCAAGAACGAGGTCATCCATGAGAAACTTACCGTACGCATAGGCAGGCTGCAACTGGTCATAGACCTGTATCAGCACCCCTACTCGGATACCGGGTGGGATAGCGGCGGAGACATACCAAGAGATTTCTGATAAGTCAATATATAATAATGCAGAGAGATATGATGAGTAACAGTTTCAAGACTGCGGCGTGCACTGCACTGCGCAGTTTCGCCGTCCTTGTGTTGGGCGTGTCAGCGTTCGCGGTTTCGTGCGTGCGCGAGGGTGCCGACAGTCCGGACAGACCAGTCCGTGCCGGTGAGATCCGCATCGAGTATTCCGTGGATGGGATTGACGGAGTTCCGGAGGCATCGGCTGTTCGGTCTGCTCTCTCTTCACAGTCCCCGGTGTTGGCGCCAATTACGAGGAGTGTAGATGCGACTGCAGAAGAATGCGTCTTGAATGATGTAGACATTCTGTTCTTCGCTCAAGATGGTTCTTTTTTGAATTCGGCTTCTATCAAAGTGGTCCCGGGAACGAGTTATTTTTCTTTTCATGTGCCGGATGGTATAACTGCTGAGACATCTTATAAGACATTGATTGTAGGTAATATCGAATCTTATCTGCCTTCGGGCGTGTCTGATCTCGATACTTATATTGGGACGATTGGAGACAAGAAAGACAAGACTTATGACACTGTCAGGTCATATCTGGCTGCACTCTGCTCGGGACGCATTTCATTAGGAGCGCGTTTGCCGATGTGGGGCGAAGTCTGTAATCCTGATGGCAGTGTTGCTGATTTTATATTCGCGAATGAAAACGGATACTATAAATTCAGCGGTCACATAATGTTTCGTCGTGCGGTCTGCCGTATAGACTTGAAGAGCAATGTGGCGGACAAACTTATAATATCCAAAGTAAAACTCAATAATTATAGGACAGGAGGTTTCTGTTTCCATAATGATGTGGTATATGGAGATGTGGCCAGA
>CAZKRZ010000042.1:0-9999 GCA_964555325.1 uncultured Muribaculaceae bacterium | reverse complement strand
TGATAGGAAGCCGTTTTTCTGTCAGGCCCATGTTTTCTTATCTCACGAACAATGACGGAGGCCTGCCCATGGTCAGTGTCAATGATGACGGCTCTATTGCCACCACCTATGCTTCCTATGACTGCTGGAAATCGTATCGATTCTCAAGCGGCATGAACTGGAACGGCCCCGACGGGAGATACAATATCAGTTTTAATCCTGTATTGGCAAAGAATGTTTATGATTCTCCGGAGGGGACGGTTTCCAATATCGAGTGGAGTCTGAACCTGCGTGCATCAGCGTATCTGTGGAAAGGGGTGTATCTTGGTGCCAATGTGCTGTATGCCAATCCGGATTTCCAGGTGGCCTTTGACCCACAGGCGACGAAACTGCATAATATCCTGCGTGGTTATGTCAGTTTGTCCCGTCGTTTCGGAAATTTCAATGCCTATGTCAGGTTTGACAGACCGTGGAGTGCATACGAAAAGGAAGTGCGTGAGCAGGAGGCTTCGGGATACAGGATTTTGACTACGACTACGGCTCCTATAAACAGAGTAGTGTTTGGTTTGTCTTATTCTTTCGGGCGTTCCAGAGCCTTTGTAAAGACAAGCAGTCGTGTCATTTCGGTATCTGACCGCTTGCTATGACCGTCATCGGGACAGCTTGTAAAAAATGCGTATATTTGTAAGTTTTACAGATTGTTCCGATGAAGTCTATCAGGTACATATTCGCATTGTTGCTGGTGTCTCTGCTGGTGGCAGGCTGCGATTTCGTCAGCGGACTGCTGCATGACGATGATGTCGTGGCGCGTTATGGCAGGCGTAAACTGTACGCCTCGCAGGTTGCCCGTTACATTCCCAAGAATGTCTCTCTGGAGGATAGTGCCAATCTCGCCGCCCGATATATCAATTCATGGGCGATGGACCTGCTGTATCAGAATGTGGCGGAGACCCGTCTGTCCAAGGCGGACCTGGACATGTCCAAGGAGATGGAGGACTACAGGCGTTCTCTGCTCAAGTTCCGTTACGAACAGCAGTATCTGGGCGAACGTCTCGATACTGTAGTGTCTATCAGTGAGATAGAGGAGTATTATGCTTTGCATAAGTCGTCATTTGTGCTGGAGGTACCCATAGTCAAGGCGCGCTTCCTGGACATTATGCCTGAGTCTCCCAATCTGGAGCTGCTCAAGAAAAAGATGTCCTCATCAGATTATGAGGATCTTGCCGCTGCGGACAGCATATCGTACAGTTCGGCTATACGGTATGAGGACCATTCGGATGAATGGATGGATGCCGTTGCTTATGCCCGCAATTTCGGTGTGGATTATGGTACTCTGCTGTCTACCCTCAAGCCGGACGGCTTTGTGGAGATACGCGACGACAGGGGGGATGCTCGGATAGGTTTTATCACGGATATAGTGCGCAAGGGGCAGGTGGCTCCGCTGGAGTATTGCCATGAGCGCATCAAGGATATCATTATAAGTTCACGCAAACGCGAGCTCTTGTCGACTTTGGAACGGGACTTGCTTGATGACGCGCTGGAACATCAGGAATTGATTATTTATTAGAGAATGATAAAGAGAATATCAGCATGCGCGGTGCTGGCAACGCTTGCTTTAGCGGCTTCTGCGCAGAAGTACAACGGAGTGATAGACAAGACTATAGCCATAGTCGGTAACGAGATGATATCCATCTCCAATCTTGAAGAGGAGGTGCGTATGGCACGCACGCAGGGCAAGACTTCGGATGCCGGTATCCGCTGTGAATTGCTCGAACAGATGCTCAACAGCAAACTGTTCCTGATGCAGGCGAGGCTGGATTCGCTGGAGGTCAACAACGATATGGTCGAGGCGCAGCTCTCGCAGAGGCTCGACCAGGTGCGTACGGCTCTCGGCGGTGACCAACAGACAGAAGAGTATTTCCACAAGCCGTTGTACAAACTCCGCCAGGAGTGGAGGCAGCAGATCCAGGACATGACCCTCACGCAGCAGGAGCAGTCCGAGATAGCCTCGCAGGCGCGTGACCTTACTCCCTATGATATAAAGCAGTATATCGATACCGTAGACAAGGACGCCCTTCCGCTCATCCCTACCAAGTACCAGCTCGGACAGATATGCATATATCCGGACAGGGAGGCAGCGGCTACCGCAGTCAAGGAAAAACTGCTCTCTCTGCGTGAGCGTATTATCAATGGAGAGAAATTCTCTACTCTCGCCCGTATATACAGCGAGGATCCGGGTAGCGCGCGCAAGGGCGGTGAACTTGGTATGGCTTCCAAATCCATATTCTGGCCCGCATTCTCCGATGCGGCGATGGCATTGAGGCCCGGCACTATTTCCCAGATTGTGGAGACTCCGGACGGTTTCCATATCATCGAGGTGATAGAGAAGAACGGCGACATGTTCAATGCCCGTCATATCCTCATCAAGCCCCAGTACACAATGGAGGATCAGGATAGGGCTTTCCACAAACTGGACAGTATCAGGACGCAGATCAACAATCAGGCTCTTACATTCTCCCTGGCAGCGCAGTTCTATAGCGAAGATCCTGCTACCAAGACCAATGGAGGGCAGATGGCTGATCCCAATACAGGCTCGTCATATTTCGAGATAGACCAGCTCAAGCCGCAGGACTATGCCGCCATCAAGGATCTCAAGGAGGGCGAGATTTCCATGCCGGTGGCGTCTCTGGACAATGAGGGCCGTGACGGCAATCTGGTGTATAAGATTATCCGCGTGGACAAGATTCTCCCTGCGCATGTGGCTGTGTTTGAGAATGATTTTACAGAGATTTCCGAGCAGGTCAAATACCGTCAGCAGATGGAACTGGTCAACAAGTTCCTTGACGAGAAGATCCGCTCAACCAAGGTCTACATAGATCCGATGTTTGCGGACTGTGAGTTTGAAAATGCCGCCTGGCATACTAAATTCGAGACTGCCGGATCCGGTGAATAGATTACTGCTCATATTCATAGCGGTTTTGTCCGCTATCCCGTCCATATTGTCCGCGCAGGAATCAGAGCCTGCGGACAGTCTTGTGCGTCTTATGAACGCTCAGTCTGCCAAGATGATACAGACTGAGGGACAGAATGTCCGTGAAGTGATAGGCCCTGCAAGTTTTCTGCACAACGGTACTTATCTGCTGTGCGATACTGCCTATTGGTATGTGGATGCGCAATTGATCAATGCCATAGGCAATGTCCGTATCATCCAGGAGGGGACAGAGTTGTCCGGCGACAGTCTGGATTATCTGATAGACAGGGATCTGGCGCAATTCAGGGGCGCGGTTGTTCAGTTGCAGGACAAGGACGGCAATCTGCTCCGCAGCCGTCATCTGGACTATCATACCAAGGACAGCGTGGCTGTATTTGCCGGCGGAGCGGCGATGAGGGACAAGGACGGACAGATTATAGAGTCCGTGGACGGCAGTTATGATTCCAAGTCCAAACTGTTCACTTTCGAGAATGAGGTGAACATGTTCTCGGATTCGATATTCGTCAAGACAGACAGGCTGCTGTATCACGGAGACAGCAACAGGGCTGATTTTGAGAGCCCTGTAGATATATGGAGAGACGGCAATATGCTCTCCGCCAGTCGGGGGACTTATGACAGGGCTTCCGAGATATTCCGCTTTTATGGCAATGTGCACGCTCTCGGCGAGACACAGGAAGCCTGGGGTGATACTCTTGTATTTGACAGAGTGTCGTCGGATATAAAGTTGTACGGAGAGGTACAGTTGAGCGATGATTCGCGCGGTGTGAGCGGTGTCGGGCGTTTTGCCCATTATGAGGATTCGCTTGCCCGTGTTACCTTGCAGAGGGATGCGGCTGCTGTGATGACTGTGGACAAGCGCGAGGAGGCGGCTCCGTCCGACAGTCTGATGCTTGCTCCTGCCAAGGATACGATTTATTTAGGCGCGGACCGATTGATATACAGGAGTATGCGCCGTTGTGACATAGACCCTGCAGAGTTTTCGGAGTCGGCACGCCGTGTGGGAGAAATGTCCATGGACGCCGTGTCGCAATATCGTGCAAATGCTGCCGAGGATGCCGCCAAAAAGGCGGAGGAAGAGCAGCGCAAGGCCGATGAGGCGGCAGGCAAGAGACCGCAGCTCCGCAGTAATGACACTCCGGAGCAGTCCGATGCGGCTTCGCAAGGCTCTCTAACAGAGTCGGATACTCTGGCGGTGCAGGATAGTATCAGTACGGTGGCTGACACGACGGCAATTATGTCAGACAGCCTCTTACCGTCGGCGGATTCTCTGTCTGTTTCTGATACTTTGATGACATTGGCACCTGCGGATTCTGCTGCGGTAGAGCCGCTCGATACCACCAAGACGGGATTTGTATATGCGATAGGCGATGTGCGTGTGTATAGTACTGATATGCAGGCGCGTTGCGATTCGCTGGTGTATTTCGAGATGGACAGTCTCGTGCGCATGTACATTGAGCCTGTGATATGGAACGAGGGCACGAGGCAATACTCCGCCGACAGTCTGACCGTCCTCATCAAGGACAATCGCATGGACAAGGCCAATCTCCGGGACAATGCCTTTGTCGTCATTCAGGAAGATTCGGTCAGTTTTGACCAGATCAAGGCGACGGAGATGATGGCTTACTTTGACAGCACCGGAGGCCTTGCGCGTTTCGATGCCCTCGGCTCGGCTACGGCTATATTCTACATTGAGGAGAATGACGTGCTGGCTACTGTCAATAAATCGGAGTCTAAGATGTTGTCAGCTTGGTTTGCAGACGGCAATCTGGACAGGATATATTATTTCGATGCGCCCAAAAACTCTGCGTACCCTGCTGTGCAGCTGCCCTCCGAGGACCGCAGGATGAGAGGCTTCAAATGGGAGCCGGAGCGTTGCCCCCGAGGCAAGGATGACATTACCACCGTGTCCCTGCGCAATTCGCAGAGGGCTGAGTATGAGGCCCGTCCCAAGACAGGATTTAGTTTTACGGATACATATTTCCCCGGATATATGGACGGGGTCTATAGAGAGATTGCGTACAGGGATTCGTTGAGCCGTATTGCACCTCCGGCGGATACATCGCTCGTGGCAGTGCCTGATACTTTACAGGGGGCTTTGCTGCCGGTGGATTCGCTCTCTGTCATTGCTCCGGCAGATACTAATGCCGTTAAAGCTCCATCTGACACGCTTGCTGTCGAGGATTCGACATGGGTGCCTTTAGACAAGGCTTTGGAGCAGTTGGCGGCATCGCAGCCGCAGCCTACCAAGAAGGAACTCCGCCGTCAGAGGAGAGAGGCCCGTTGGGCGGAACTTGACGCCCGTGATGCGCGCAAGGCAGAGGCCAAGGCGGCACGCCGCCGCGAGAAATTGCTTCGCAAGGCTGCAAAAATAAAGGCTGCCAACGAAAAGCAGGCAGCCAAAGACAGTATCGTATTTGAGCGTTACAGAGCGAAGTACGAGAGGCAGAAGGCTCGCGAAGAAGCCCGTAAGGCAGCGCGCGAGCCCGAAAATGCCGACTCCGTCAGTCCTGCTCTGCAAACAGACTGATGATATTCAGTATCACCTGAGAGGCTTTCTCCATATTTTCGAGGGGGACGAATTCCATCTTGCCGTGGAAATTGAGTCCTCCGGCAAAGATGTTGGGGCAGGGAAGTCCCATGTATGAGAGGTTTGCTCCGTCGGTACCGCCACGTATGGGCTGTATCCTGGGTTTGACTCCTGCCATTTCCATAGCCTTGATGGCTTTCTCTACTATATCATAATGCGGTTCGACACGGCTGCGCATATTGTAGTACTGGTGCCTGATGTCTGCAGTCGCCGTGCCCTCGCCGTATTTGGCGTTGATGGCGTCCACGCATTTCTGCATCAGTTGCTTTTTCTGCTCATAGAGAGCGAGATCATGGTCGCGGATGATGTAGGAGAGACTGGCTTCCTCTACTGTGCCGTTGAATGATATGATGTGGAAAAATCCTTCGTATCCCTCTGTGAGTTCGGGTTTCTGCTCTGCTGGCAGCATGGCGTCGAGTTCCATGGCAATGCGCATGGCGTTCTTCATCTTGCCCTTGGCGTATCCCGGATGTACATTGCGGCCCTGGATGCGGATTGTGGCGCCTGCGGCGTTGAAATTCTCGAATTCCAGCTCGCCGGCGTCTCCTCCGTCCATGGTGTAGGCATAGTCGGCGTCGAATCTGGAGACATCAAACTTGGCTACCCCTCTGCCGATTTCCTCATCGGGGGTAAATCCTATGCGTATCTCTCCGTGCTTGAATTCGGGATGGGCGCAGATGTACTGCACCGCGTCCATGATTTCCGCCACTCCGGCCTTGTCGTCCGCACCGAGCAGCGTAGTGCCGTCGGTGGTGATGAGAGTCTCTCCCTTGTGTGCGAGCAACTCTGGGAACTCGGAGGGTTTGAGGTACAGTCCCGGCACGCCTTTCAAGGCGATGTCGCTGCCATCGTAGTCGTTGATTATCTGGGGTTTGATATTCGCACCGCTCGCGTCAGGGGCGGTGTCCACGTGGGCGATGAATCCTATCTTGGGTATATTCCCGTCGGTGTTGGCAGGGATGCGTGCCATGACGTAGCCGTATTCGTCGAGGACGGCCTCTACACCGAGGGCATTCAACTCATCCCTCAGCATTCCAAGCAGGTTCAACTGCTTGGCTGTGCTGGGCTGGGTGGTGGATTCTTCGTTTGACTGGGTGTCTACGGACACATATCTGAGAAATCTGTCGAGTATCTTTTCCATGATATTATTTCTTGTCTGTTTTCATTGAAGCGTATATCATATATGCTATGATGGCGATGTAGGGGATGATTGCGACAACCTCTCCGTATCCGGCATTCCATTCTGTGAGCCAGAGGTCGACATTCGCAAAGCGGAGTATCGCGCTGACGACGCCCATGAGCGCACCGCCTGCGATGAATCCGCTGGCGATGAGGGTGCCTTTTTCTTGACGGGCGCTGTTGACGCTCTTGTCCTTGGACCTGCTGCCTACGAACCAGGATATTGCGCCGCCGACGAGCAGAGGGAGGTTGAGGTCGATGGGGATGAACATTCCGAGGCAGAATGCGAGTGCGGGTACTTTGCAGAAATTGAGCACTATGGCGATCAGTGCGCCGATACCGTAGAGGAGCCAAGGGGCGTTGCCGCCGTTCATCATAGGCTGGATCACGGCAGCCATTGCATTTGCCTGAGGGGCTACGAGCGCATTCTCCCCGACAAATCCGTAGGTCTTGTTGAGGACTATCATCACTCCGCCTACGGTAGCCGCTGCCACGAGCGTGCCGAGGAATTTCCAGGTCTCCTGCTTTGCCGGTGTCGTGCCTACCCAATATCCTATCTTGAGGTCAGTTATGAATCCTCCTGCCATGGAGAGCGCGGTGCAGACAACGCCTCCGATGAGCATTGCCGCCGCCATTCCGGCATTGCCCTTGAGACCGACGGCCACGAGTACGAGTGCGGTGACGATGAGAGTCATGATAGTCATGCCGCTGACGGGATTTGAGCCTACTATTGCAATGGCATTTGCCGCCACAGTCGTGAATAGGAATGCGATTACCGCCACGATGACCATGCCGACCAGAGCCTGCCATACATTATGTACTACTCCGCCGAATGCAAAGAATGCGAACACGGCGAGCAGGGCTATGACGATGCCGAACACGACATTCTTCATGGGAATGTCCCTGTCGGTGCGGGGAGTTTCGTTCTTGGCGCTGCCGTCTTTCTTGGTGAACTCGCCTACCGCCAGGCCTACGGCGGACTTGATGACACCGGCGGACTTGATAATGCCGATGATACCTGCCGCGGCAATGCCTCCGATACCTATGTGACGCGCATATTCCTTGAATATCTGGTCAGGTCCCATCTCTCCCACGGTCTGGGCGATGCCTGTGCCCATCAGGTCTATCACCTGGCCGCCCCAAAGCAGATTCATCAGCGGAATGATGACGAACCATACGAGGAACGAGCCGCAGCAGATGATGAATGCGTATTTGAGACCTACTATATATCCGAGGCCGAGGACGGCTGCGCCGGTGTTGAGCTTGACCACGAGTTTGGCCTTGTCAGCCACGACCTGTCCCCAATGCATCACTGTGGTCGAAACGGTCTCGCTCCATGCTCCGAAAGTGGAGATGATAAAGTCGTAAAGACCGCCGATGAGACCGCTGACGAGCAAGGTCTTGGCACTGTTGCCGCCACCCTCGCCGCTGATGAGCACCTGGGCTGTGGCTGTCGCCTCGGGGAACGGATACTGTCCGTGCATCTCCTTGACGAAGTATTTGCGGAATGGAATGATGAACAATATGCCGAGCACGCCACCCAACAGCGATGAGAGGAACATCTGTGTGAAATTGACCTCCAGTCCGAGAATGTATATTGCAGGCAGTGTGAATATGGCACCGGCAACGATGACACCGGAGCACGCACCGATACTCTGGATGATGACATTCTGACCGAGTCCGCCTTTCTTGCCGAGGGCGCTGGTCACACCCACTGCTATGATGGCGATGGGGATGGCGGCTTCGAATACCTGACCGACCTTGAGTCCGAGGTATGCGGCGGCTGCCGAAAAAATGACTACCATAATCAGTCCCATGCACACCGAATAGGGCGTGACTTCGGGGACATTACTCTCCGGCCCGATGAGTGGGCGGTACACTTCTCCCTTTTTGAGCGGCCTGTGCGCGTTCTCCGGGAGGGACAGATTGTTCTTCTCTTCCATATTTGTAGGTATAATCAGATTAGGAACGGCAAAAATACATATTTTCCATGAGAAGCCGACGGGCTTGCGCTGTAAGTCTCTGTATATATATGTATCATCTGCGTTTTTGAGGCTTTCCGGTTGGGTCTGTGTCGGGGCTGCGGAGAAAGAAAAATGCACTTTTTTCAAATTTTTTCGTAAAAAGATTTGCAGGAAAGAAAAAAGTGTGTACCTTTGCAGTCCTTTCGCGAATACGAAAGACAGTTCTTCAGAAATAACGCATCGATATCGCAAGGTATCATGAGTGATGAAGAAATGAGTTCATTGAAAATATTGAGAGAGAAACGAGGTAAAGAAGAAATTATCAGCGAAACAATTGAATAAATACGGAATTTTCGTTTTTTAAATGGGTTGTTAAGCTGCAATTTCACAAGGCAAAGAAGAGAGACACAGTGCGACTGTGGATTGATTCACAACGAGAAGGGAAAGGTACGAAGGGCGAACGGGGGATGCCTTGGCTTCCGCAGGCGAAGAAGGACGTGGTAAGCTGCGAAAAGCTCCGGGGATTTGCAAACAGGAATTGATCCGGAGATGTCCGAATGGGGGAACCCGGCAGGCTGAAGGCCTGTCAGCACTTTTTTATAAGTGTAGCGTACGCGGGGAACTGAAACATCTCAGTACCCGCAGGAAAAGAAAGAAAATATCGATTCCCGGAGTAGTGGCGATCGAAACGGGAAGAGCCCAAACCATAGACGTTACGGCGTATATGGGGTTGTAGGGCCGTCCAAAGGGACATGACATACGAACTGGAATCAACTGGAAAGTTGACCCAAAGAGGGTGATAGGCCCGTATAGGTAAGGATGTCATGCAGGGGACGGTACCTGAGTAAGGCGGGACACGTGGAATCCTGTCTGAATCAGCGGCGACCATGCCGCAAGGCTAAATACTGACGGAAGACCGATAGCGAACCAGTACCGTGAGGGAAAGGTGGGAAGCACCCCGAACAGGGGAGTGAAAAAGAACCTGAAACCGTTCGTCTACAAGCGGTCGGAGCGCGCGAGCGCGACGGCGTGCCTTTTGCATAATGAGCCTACGAGTTGCGTCGTGCCGGCAAGGTTAAGGACTTCAGGTCCGTGAGCCGTAGCGAGAGCGAGTCTGAACAGGGCGTTCAGTCGGTGCGAGCAGACGCGAAACCTAGTGATCTACCCATGGCCAGGGTGAAGGTGCCGTAACAGGCACTGGAGGCCCGAACCGGTTTACGTTGAAAAGTGCTCGGATGAGCCGTGGGTAGGAGTGAAAGGCCAATCAAACTGGGAGATAGCTCGTACTCCCCGAAATG
>CAZKRZ010000041.1:0-10470 GCA_964555325.1 uncultured Muribaculaceae bacterium | reverse complement strand
CGCACAATCAAGGTCAGATTCGATGAAGCCACAGCCGAAATGGTTGCGCACGGGCTCGCAGATGGTGGACTGACCACCAGATCTGCCGAGGTAAACTCCGCTATCAGCATGAGCGGAGTCATCTCCATGGAGAGGCTGTTCCCCTATGCCGGAGAATACGAAGAGCGCACACGCAGGGAGGGTCTCGACAGGTGGTACAAAGTCGTATACAGCGCGTCCCTCCCCGAGACCAGGGCCAAAGACAATTTCGCATCGCTCCCTGGCGTGGAAATAGTGCAGGGAGAACGCAAGGTAAAGAACACTGCCGTTTTCAACGACCCCCGTTTCTCCTCGCAATGGGACATGTACGACGGCAACACCCCTACATACAGTGTCAATGCAGAACCGGTATGGCGCAACTATACTACCGGCAGCGACAAGGTGATAGTCGGCGTCGTGGACGGTGGTATCTCACTGAGCCATGAGGACCTGGCATGGAACTGCATTGCCGGAGGCAGCAACGGCAGCAGGAACTTCATCACCGGAGGATACAATATCACAGGCTCGGAGCACGGCACTCATGTGGCAGGCACGATAGCGGCTGTCAACAACAACGGCAAAGGCATATCAGGCATTGCCGGAGGCAATTATGCAACCGGCACCAAGGGTGTCAGGCTGATGTCCTGCCAGATATTCGACGACAACAGCGACAAGACCGGTGACACCGAGGTCGCCATCAAATGGGCTGCCGACCACGGCGCGGTAATAGTCAACAACAGTTGGGGATATACTTTTGACGCCAATGATGACGGTGAACTCACAGGAAGCGAACTGCAAAATGCCCTCGCCGCCACTATAGACGATTCGGACAAGGCTGCCGTGGACTATTTCATCAAATACGCCGGCTGCGACAACAACGGCAACCAATTGCCGGACAGCCCGATGAAAGGAGGCGTCGTGATATTTGCCGCAGGCAATGACGGCATAGCAAACGGCGCCCCTGCCAACTACGACCCAATAATAGCGGTCGGGGCAACGACCAAGAACGGCGCGAAGAGTTACTACTCCAATTATGGCAACTGGGTGGACATCTGCGCCCCCGGAGGAGATGCCTACCGTACCAACATATTGAGCACAGTGCCCGGCAACTCCTACGGCTCCATGGCAGGCACCTCTATGGCTTGCCCTCATGTGACCGGTGTTGCAGCCCTCATAGTCTCGTACTTTGGAGGTCCCGGATTTACAAATACCCAACTGGAAGAGAGGCTCCTGAGCGGAGCCAATCCTACAGCAATCCCGACATCCAGCAGGATAGGCCCTCTGGTAGACGCACTCGGCTCATTCTCTCACAGCATGTCCGCACCGGCTCCCGTAGAGGACCTGACTCTGTCCGCCACCGGCAATGTCATCAATGTCCAGTTCAATGTTACCGCAGACAGCAGCGGCATAGCGGCATATTCGTATATCGCAGCGGTATCGGAGGACAAGGACAAAATCTCCGGATTTGACCCTACAAAAACGAATGATGGCGTCAGGACCGTCTCTGTCAACACCAATGGCAAGCAACCGGGAGAAGAAATGTCCGCTGTCATCGAGGACCTCGGATTCTCCACCAACTATTATGTCGCGGTCGTAGGATGCACTTACGCAGGACTGTACAGCGAACTTTCGCCCATCAAGACCATCTCTACGGGAGAGAACGGCAAGCCCGTGATAACCCCGTCGGAAGAAGGCCCTTATACAATCAGAGCGGCTGATGTCAAGCAGCTGACATTCACCATTTCCGACCCCGAAAACCACAGCGTCGAAGTCGCTGTGGAGGAAGGCTCGGCAGCCCTCACATACCTTTACTACGCTCCTAAACTGCAGATAATCCTGCGCGGACGCAATGCCGAGCCGGGCACATACACGGCAAACATAACGGTCCATGACAAATACGGCGCGGAGGCCTCCCACAAGTTTGAGTACACGATACTGCCCAACCACGCCCCCGTAGTCACCAATCCCATCGAGGACATACTTTCGTATGACAAGGTCTCAACATTCACCATTGACATGTCAAAGCATTTCAGCGATGAGGACGGGGAGGAACTGACCTATATGGTGCGTAATTTTGTCGCTTCCGCAAACGGCAATGAAGTATCGTACAGCGGCAATTTGATGACGGTCAAGATCAGCGAATACGGTCTGTACACCATGGACGTGGTCGCAATCGACGGCGCCGGCAAGGAATGCCGCACTCCGCTGAGGATACTCGTCAAAGACAAGGTCAATCCGGTAGAGTCCTATCCCAACCCTGTCACCGACAAACTGACTATACGTACGGAGCGCAAAGCCGAGACGCGCATCAGGGTCACAAGCCCCTCCGGTGCAGTCATATACGACGAGACCAAGGAAGTATCCGGATACGAACCGGTATCCCTCAACATGCTGTCGTGCGCACCAGGAATATACACTCTGACAGTCAGTTACAACGGCAAGGAATACAAGAAGAGCATCGTCAAGAAATAACGCAATGAACAGAAATATCATATACAGCATATTCGCGGCAGCAGGTCTCCTCGCAGGGAATGCCGGACTGTCAGCGCAGACTTACCTCCACTCCGAAAATGCGATGAGTGAGTCTCTGATTGTCACTGACCCTGCTGTCGCAGGAATGGGCTCGGCAGGGCTCGCATCCACATCGTCCTATGCGTGGGCGTCATTCCGCAATCCTGCAATCCTGCCGTTTGGAGCAGGGCAGGGCGAAGCCGCAGGCTCGTGGCAGAACTATTCTCCCTCGGAGTCATCAAGCAACTGTTTCACAGGCGCTTTCGCCATACGCCTCGGCAAGCGCGGCGGCATTTCCGCAGGTATCGGCAACAGGACATGGGATGCTTATGAGAAATTCTCCTCCACGGGCGCAAGCAAGGGAAAGTTCAAGCCGAATTATCTCCAGGCCAATGTGGGTTACGGATACGCATTCTCCGAATGCTTTTCCGTCGGAGTCACAGCGCGCATCATGCAGCAGTCTTTATATGTAGAGAAGAGCACAACGGCATTTGCCGGAGATCTGTTCGTAATGCTTCGCACCGGATTTGCCGATGTCACCGCCGGCATAGCCAACATAGGACCGGATGTATCCAACGAATCGGACATCAAGTTTGCGTTGCCGTCTTCCGTGGCTGTGGGTGCCTCCCGTACATTCGATTTCGGAGCCGTGGCGCTGGCGTGCAACATAGACGCCAACTGGTTCTTCAACAATGGCGCTTCTGTCCGCATGGGAGCAGAATGCGGCATTGCCGGCAAGGCATTCGTGAGGGCAGGCGGCAATCTCGCCGTCGGAGACTCCCCGATACCGTCCGGATTTTCCGCAGGCGCAGGTTACAAAGTATTCGGGATTACTGTGGATGCAGCATACGTATTCGCACCATCATCTCTTGCCGGAACTCTCTGTGCAGGACTGTCTTACAGCTTTTGATACGGATATGAATAACGGCCAATCGGAGTTTGGCACGATTATCGCTATTACTGTTTTCGGTTAAACAACCTAACAGAACAGTTTTTTCATAAGCATAGAACACTACAGAGAAGGGACGATGTGAATCGCCCCTTCTTTCTTTGTCCGGCAATGCCGTTGCGTATATGTCAGCGCTGTGCTCCTGCCGCGAGATCGAGTATCTCGAAAGTGATTTTTTGCTGGCGGTCTTTGTTGTATTGCAGGGTCAGATCCCCGAGCATCTCCTCTCCGTTGTCGGTGGCTGTCTGCATCGCAACCGTCCGTGCGGCATGCTCCGCCGCTACAGAATCCAGCACGACCGTATATAGTTTGAGCCTTATCACCTTGGGGATCAAATCAGCAAGCAGGGACGCTCTGTCCGGCTCCATGATATATTCTTCCGCGCCTGCCGGGGAGTCCGCATCTTTCGGGAAATCTGCAGCCGTCGAGGAATCCTCAAGCGTATCTGCCATAGAAAAAGGCAGATAAGTCTCCACTGTCACCTTTTGTGACGCCGCCGAGACGAAATGGTTGTATATCAGTTCCACCCTCTCGTATTCGCCAGATTCATAGGCAGATACCAAGACCTGCGCAAGATCTGCGACTTCGTCGTATGACGGCGCGGTGACAAGATGGCCGTAATCCGCAGGAGAGGCATATCCGTCTCTGCGCATGGCATCAGCAGCCTTGCGCCCCACGCTGTAGACGACCACCTGCCTGCCCTCTGCGCGAAGCGCGGCGATACGGGCGCGGGCCTCGCGGATGACATTGGCATTGAAGCCTCCGCATAGAGACGAACAGGAGGAGAGCAGCACGACAGCCACAGTGCCTTGGGGGCCTGTGGATGCAGGGCGCATATAACCTTCCAGGCTGCCTCCTGCCTGCATCAATATGTCGTGCAGAGCCGCCTCATAGGGACGCATAGCCTCGATTGCCTGCTGCGCTTTGTGCAGTTTGGCAGAGGCGACCATCTTCATGGCGGAAGTGATCTTGAGCGTGCTCTTGACAGAGGCTATATGGTTTTTGGTTTCCTTGAGACTCGCCATGATAGAGAATGATTATTTTCTGAGCCCGGCAACCACGGTCGCGGCCTCTTTTTCGATAACCTCGGCAGCCCCGTCCATTTTGCCGGCGGCAAGGGCGTCCAGCACATCCTGATGGGCACTGCGCATCCTGTCGAGGAATTGCTCCTGGAACTCATCCACCTGCCCTGCCTCTATGTCTGCCATGAGGGCTCGAGTGCCGCAATAGAGTATCGCGACCTGTTCGCCTACAGGCATGGGGCTGTACTGCGGCTGCACAAGGAGACGGTTGTTCTTGCGTCCCTTGTCCAACGCCATAGCGGTGATTTTGTCCACGTCAGAGGAGAATTTGGAGAATGACTCCAGTTCGTCGTACTGTGCTTGATCGATTTTGAGCGTACCGGCGACCTTTTTCATGCTCTTGACCTGCGCAGCTCCTCCCACACGGGATACGGAGATACCGGCATTGATAGCAGGACGGAATCCCTGGTTGAAGAGCGAACTCTCCAGGTATATCTGGCCGTCAGTAATGGAGATGACATTGGTCGGGATATAGGCGGATACGTCTCCTGCCTGCGTCTCGATGATGGGGAGCGCAGTGAGCGAGCCTCCTGCCTTGACCTTGCCGGCAAGCGTATCGGGCAGATCATTCATCTGCTCGGCGACTTCCTGCTGGCCTATAATCTTGGCAGCCCTCTCCAGCAGACGCGAATGCAGATAAAACACATCGCCGGGATATGCCTCACGTCCGGACGGGCGGCGGAGTATAAGTGAAATCTCCCTATACGCGACAGCCTGCTTGGACAGGTCATCATAGACGACAAGCGCGTGCCTGCCGGTGTCACGGAAATATTCTCCGATTGCCGCTCCGGCGAATGGGGCATAATACTGCAGCGATGCAGGATCTAATCCATCGCTCCGTGCGAGCGGAGGGTCTCGACTATATTGGCTACAGTGGAGCCTTTCTGTCCTACAGCGACATAGATGCAATAGACGGGATTGCCGTCCAGATAAGCCTGACGCTGGTTAATGATAGTGTCGATGGCTATGGAGGTCTTGCCGGTCTGTCTGTCGCCGATAATCAGCTCGCGCTGGCCGCGACCTATCGGTATCATGGAGTCTATAGCCTTGATACCCGTCTGGAGAGGCTCTGAAACAGGCTGCCGGTAGATGACTCCGGGCGCCTTGCGCTCCAGAGGCATGCGCACGAGGTCTCCCTCGATGCGTCCGAGTCCGTCGAGAGGGTTACCGAGCGGATCGACCACTCTGCCGAGCATGCTCTCTCCGACCATAAGGGATGCGATACGCTTGGTCCTGCGTACCATCATTCCCTCCTTGATCTGATCGGTAGGTCCGAGCAGAACAGCTCCGACATTGTCCTCTTCCAGGTTCATGACAATACCCATGACTCCGCCGTCAAATTCGAGGAGTTCCCCGGCCTCGGCATTGGCGAGACCATATATACGGGCGACACCGTCGCTTACCTGGAGCACATGACCTATTTCCTCCATGTGCAGGGAGGTATCTATGTCCTTGAGTTGGTTCAGCAGGACTTCGGCGATTTCGCTTGCTTTTATGTATGTTTGAGCCATCAGACTATTCTTTTGTTCTTCTGTATGTATTCACGGCGGATGAGTTCGAGTTGGCGGCGGACGCTCGCATCGAGCAGGAGGTCATCCACCACGAGCACAAATCCGCCTATGACATCAGGATCGATCTTGCTGTCGAGTATCACCTCGCAGCCTGTCTCCCCTGCAATGAGGGCACGCACCTTGTCCTCCAGTCCGGGGGACGGCACAGCAGTCGTGAGATGAGCCAGTTTGATACCGTTTACCCGACGGTACTCACGCACAAACGAGACGAGACTCTCCCTGAGCAGGGAGATGCGTCCGCGTTCGGACATCAGTTCCGTAAACCGAGCGAGTTCCGGCGCAAGCCCTGATGTCGCGGCAGAGGGGTCGTGCAACAATGCCGACGCCTGGTCGTATACCTGCCTGCCGTTGCCTGTCTCGGCAACATACTTGAGCAGGGCCTCGGCATATCTCGCGGCTATGACACCTTCATTCATGACTGAGTGCTATTATGTTCAGCCTCCCCTACCAGCCTCTCTATGAGGTCGAGTTGGGACTCTTCGGACGAAAGACGGTCGCGGAGCACCTTTTCCGCCACTTCGACGGAAAGCATAGCCGCCTGCCTGCGTATATCGCGCAGCGCGGCCTCCTTTTCGGAGGCTATCTCCGCCCTTGCGGCAGCGAGTATCCTGTCTGCTTCCTTGCCGGCGCGTTCCTGCGCCTGCGCCACAGCAGCATCTCTCGCAGCGGCAGCCTCTTTCATTATCCGAGCCTGCTCCTTGCGGGCGTCTTCCACCATACGGTCATGCTCGGCAGCGAGCTCCTTGACCTTCTCTTCCGCCTCTTTGGCGAGACGGATGCTGTTACCGATGCGTTCCTGCCTCTTGTCTACCATTCCCGTGATAATAGGGAATCCCACCTTCGCCAATATCAGAAACAGAATGGCGAAGACTATGACCATCCAGAAAAGGAGGCCGAAATCAGGAGTGACCAGAGACATGGCTCAGACTACCTGAGGATACCGAGCAGACATACCAGAATGGCGAAAAGGCACGCACCCTCTACAAGGGCTGCGATAATAATCGCCGTCATCTGATACTTACCGGCATACTCCGGCTGACGGGCACCTGCATCGAGTGCAGCCTTGCCGATCTTGCCGATACCGAAAGCGGCAGCGATAGCTGCTATACCTGCTCCGAGAGCCATTCCTAATTTGCCGAGAGCGGCTCCTGCCGCTGCCTGGAGAATCATCATTGTCAACATAATCGTATAATTTAAAAGTTATTATCTATATAGTTGATTTCAAGCCTCTTCCGGCTCCTGTCTGCTGAGCCCGATAAACACGCTCGACAGCATTGTAAACACATACGCCTGCAGGAACGCCACCAGGCATTCCAGAATATCCATAAACACGGCGAAAAGCACAGCCACCACAGAGAGTCCGCCGTTGAGAGCCGCCCCCATGGACGAAGTGATGAATATGAGGGCAAGCACGCCCAATATCATCATGTGCCCGGCAAGAATATTAGCAAACAGCCTCACTGTCAGAGAGAAAGGCTTGGTGAACACACCTATTATCTCTATCAGCGGCATCAGCGGAAACGCCTTGAGGAACACAGGCACATTGGGCCAGAATATGTCCTTGTAGTAGTGTTTGTTGCCGAACAGGTTTACGGCAAAGAACGTACACAGCGCAAGCCCCAATGTCACTGCTATATTGCCGGTGATATTGGCACCTCCCGGGAAGAAAGGCACTATGCCCATCAGATTATTGATGAATATAAAGAAGAATGCCGTCAGCAGATAGGGAGAATAGCGTTTGTAGTCCTTGCCTACACAGGGTCTGATGATGTCATCCTCCACCATTGTCACCATCATCTCCACCAGTCCTGCAAATCCGCGCGGAGCCTCCTCCCTCGCGTCGTGGCGACGATACCACCGCGCTCCGCACAATACGATGATGAGCACGATGAGGCTGTTGATTATCATTCCAAAGACATTCTTTGTAATGGATATGTCCAGAGGCTTGACCGCTCCGCCGTCTGTAATCTCAACGAGTTTGCCGCTGTGTTTTTCGTCATCCCCCGCTATGCGGAATCCTTTATACTCCTCGCCCTCTTCGATATGCTTGGAAGAGAAACAATGCCAGCCTGTGGTCTTGCTATATAGTATCACAGGCAGATGAATGGTCACATGGTGGTCCTTGACCGTCGTGATATGCCAGCCGTAGGAGTCTCCCACATGGCCGAGGAGATATTCATTCATATCCAACTCCTCCGCATGCATCGAGACCGGCAGCAATGCCGTCAGCACCAACAATAATATGCGAATGTGTCCTTTCATCTCTGTACGCCCTCCACACAGGCCTCTATATGGTCATTCTTCACTATGACGAATCCCGATGTTATCTTGACCGCGGTCTCGGCACCGCCGCTGCGATACCTGATATTCCCGGAGCCGAGCGAGGAAATGATGGGCGCATGATGCGGCAACACTTCAAACTCGCCGAGAGTCCCGGGCAGGAACACGGCGTCCACTTGCACGGCGTCCAATATGGAGCCGCCCGGTGTGAGGATGTCCAAAATCATGATCAAGACTGTTTTGCCTGCGCGAGGATAGCCTCTCCCTTGGAAATGGCGTCCTCTATAGTACCGACATTGAGGAACGCCTGCTCGGGCAGGTAGTCCACCTCTCCGTCAAGTATCATGTTAAATCCCTTGATTGTGTCCGAGATGTCCACCATGACTCCCGGTATGCCGGTAAATGTCTGCGCCACGGAGAACGGCTGTGAGAGGAATCTCTGTACCCTGCGGGCCCTGCTGACCGTCAGTTTGTCCTCGTCGCCCAGCTCGTCCATACCGAGTATGGAGATTATGTCCTGCAACTCGTTGTATCTCTGGAGTATCTGTTTGACACGCTGCGCCGTCTCGTAATGTTCCTTGCCCACGATATTGGGGTCGAGGATACGGGATGTGGACTCCAGTGGGTCTACTGCCGGATAGATACCGAGAGTGGTAATCTTACGGCTGAGGACTGTCGTCGCATCGAGATGCGAGAATGTCGTGGCTGGAGCCGGGTCGGTCAGGTCGTCGGCAGGCACATACACGGCCTGGACGGAAGTGATGGAGCCGTTTTTGGTAGAGGCAATACGCTCCTGCATCTGTCCCATTTCGGATGCAAGTGTAGGCTGATAGCCCACAGCCGAAGGCATACGGCCGAGAAGCGCGGAGACTTCGGAGCCTGCCTGGGTGAAACGGAATATATTGTCGATAAAGAAGAGGATGTCTTTGGGACCATCGCCGCCGCCGGAATCCCTAAAGGATTCCGCGAGCGTCAAGCCGCTCAGCGCGACCGCGCTACGCGCTCCCGGCGGCTCATTCATCTGGCCGAACACCATGGCGACCTGGGACTTTTCCACTTCCTTGGGGTCCACAGTGGAGAGATCCCACTTGCCCTCTGCCATGCCCTTGGCGAATTCTTCGCCATAACGGATGACATCCGACTCTATCATCTCGCGTATAAGGTCATTGCCCTCACGGGTACGCTCGCCGACACCGGCAAAAATAGAGAATCCGTTGTTGCGCTTGGCGATATTGTTGATGAGTTCCTTGATGAGAACGGTCTTGCCGACACCGGCTCCGCCGAACAGTCCGATCTTGCCTCCCTTGAGATACGGCTCCAGCAGGTCTATGACCTTGATACCCGTATAGAGCACTTCCTGCGAAGTGGCAAGATCCTCAAAACGTGGAGGTTCGCGATGTATAGGCAGGCTGTTGGTCCTGTCGAGCGCCTCCAGTCCGTCGATTTCATCTCCGGTGACATTCATCACTCGGCCGCGAATCTGCGCTCCAACAGGCATAGATATGGGAGCTCCGGTACAGACCGCTGTCATGCCGCGGCGCAGACCGTCAGTGGAGTCCATAGCCACGCAGCGCACGGTATCATCTCCTATATGCTGCTGCACCTCGATTACGAGGAGTTTGCCGTTGTCACGGGTGATATTCAGCGCCTCGTGTATGGAGGGCAACTGCGCCTCCTCTTTGGCCGGCAATTCAAAGTGGACATCCACTACAGGGCCTATTATCTGTGATATTCGTCCTGATATATGTACCATTATCTATACCTGTTTTGAAAAATCAATTGTCAAAACTACAAAAAAAGAGCCGCAACTCAATGGTTACGGCTCTAAAAATTATCTTTTGGTCGAATTACCTAATCTTCTTGTATCCGTATGCCGCAGTGTCGCCGAGCTCCTGCTCGATCTTCATGAGGCGGTTGTATTTGCAGATACGATCGGTACGGCTGAGGGAACCGGTCTTGATCTGGCCGGAGTTGGTAGCCACAGCGATGTCAGCGATAGTGGTATCCTCAGTCTCGCCGGAACGGTGAGATGTAACGGTGGTATAGCCGTGACGGTGAG
>CAZKRZ010000040.1:0-10563 GCA_964555325.1 uncultured Muribaculaceae bacterium | reverse complement strand
TCTTTTCCTCTTTCTTGGCGGCCTTCTCGTCCTTCATCATTTTCTCGATAGCCTCGTCCTCCTTGTCCCTCAAGAACTTGGTCATCGTCTTGCCGTCAAAGAACATGATATAGATGTCATCCTCCGCTCCCCAGCTGCCGTGGCTGCGATAACCGTTCTTGTCAGACATCCAGGTCATAGCCTTGCCGCCCATGGCCCAACGGTATCCGCCGTCGGTATATCCGCTCTGCGTGAGATTGGTGACCTTGCCGGTCTCCACCTCGACCAAGGCGATATCGCTGTTGTTCCAGCCGCCGTCCGCCTGATAGTCACTCAAGATATACTGGCTGTCGGGGCTCCATTCGAAATCATGGTCGCCATCCCTGTAGGAATAGATTGCGTCCTTGAGGAGGGAGCGAGTCTTGCCGCCGTCAGCAGGCTTGACGACCAGTTCCGTACGGTTGCGGAAATATGCCACCATCTTGCCGTCGGGTGACACCTTGGGCTGGAAGCAGGTCTCGCCTGCATCGGAGAAAAGACTCTCCTCCATTCTGGTAGCGTATGTGAAGTATTTGTCTTTCTTGTCCTTGAGAGTGGTCTTGTATATGCCCCAATGACCATTTCTCTCGGAAGAATAATAGAGAGTGCGGCCGTCCTTGCTGAAACACAGGTCGCGCTCCTGTACGGAGGTATTGGTGATACGCCTTGTGGTGCCGTATTCCTCGCTTGTCACATAGACATCGCCGCGGACGATGACAGCCACTTCCTTTCCGTTGGGAGATACAGCCATGGAGCGTGCTCCGCCTGCCGCCCTCATCTTGACCATGTCGCGCTCGACCTCGTCCCTCACGACAGTGATGTCGATCTTGCTCGGCTTGGAGCCATTCCTCATGGAGTAGAGTTCGCCGTTGCAGCTATAGACCACAGTGCCGTTGTCTGCCACTGATATGTAGCGGAGAGGATTCTTCTCCTCGAATGTCAGCTGCTCAGCCACGCCAGGAGTGGAGAGTTTGCTACGGAAGAGGTTGATTGTCTTGCCGTTCTCCTCGCTGAGATAATAATATGTATCGCCGTCAGCGGCAAATACAGGATTGCGGTTTTCGCCCTCGAAAGAGGTCAGTTGGGTAAAGCTGCCATTTGCCCCTATCTTGAAATCTCCGGTCAGCGATGCTCCCTTATAGACCCAGATGTCGCGGGTCACGGAAGATGTATGATGCTTGCGGAGAGGGTCCTCATATCCCTTGTAGTCCTCGTAGAGCACAGTACCGTCAGCATTGACACTCAGTGCGGACAGGGTCAGGGAAGTGACCAGCTGCGGTCTCGCAGCGTCCTGGGCAGTGATATAGATCTGGGGATCGCCGGGGAAGCCTCCGAAAGAAGCGTCCGCCTGGAGAGATGCCGAGAAGAGCACCCTGCCGTCGGGAAGCACTGTGAGAGGGGTCTCCGAGCCGGGGATGTCGGTCAGTTTCTTGGGAATGCCACCCTCCACAGAGGTCATAAAGATGTCCTTGGAGCCGTCGCGGTAAGAACTGAACACGATGCTGCGGCTGTCGCGGGTCCACATGGGATCGCTGTCATAAGCCTCGTTCGTCGTGACCTGGGATGCCTTGCCGCCATTGGAACTGACAACATAGATGTCACCCTTGTAAGAGAATGCGACGTGGGTGCCGTCTGGCGAAATCGCGCTCTTGCGAAGCCACAACGGTGTCTCCTGTGCGCTGGCTGTGCCTACGGCAAGGAGCAATGCGAGAGTCAAAAAACGTTTCATATTGTGAATGATTATTTTCAATCCGGAACACAAACTACTAATCCCGATAAAGGTAGGGATTTTTTCGCTTTTGTCAAACGCATTGTCCGCACTGCAGACGCGGCAAAAACACTATTTTACTTGATTGTATTGTTCCTCGCTCACAGGTTCGAGCCACTCTGTCCTCTGCTCCCCTCCTGTCGCCACATGAGTGGCAAGATGTTGGAACCACGAGTCTCTCTGAGCCCCGTGCCAATGCTTGCCCCCTGCGGGAATGTCTTGTCCCATTCCTGCGACAATTCCAACGGTTCCTGTTTCATAATGCCTGATTGTCTGTCATTCCCCGCGCCTGCCGTCACAGATACTGTACCCAGTATCGTCAACAATAGAGTACGGATCCGCATGACTTCATCATTTCAGTTTTTCCCAGAGAGCCGCCGCCTGACGCTCATCCGTTGCTATTCCCTGATAATCAAAACCATACATGCCGGCAAAACGCTCCATAGTGTACTCTCCGTCCTCAATCATCATCTTCGTCGGGGCTTCGCCCTGGTAGACAAAGAACAGTTTCCTGCCCTCAAACGCGCCTGAGGGCAAATATCCGTAGAAACGCTCCATCACAGTGCGGACAGACGCGCAGATGTTATGCCAATAGACAGGCGAACCGACCACGACCACATCCGCCGACTTCATTTTCGCCACCACTTCATCCAATTGGTCCTCTGCGCCCACATGACCATAGAAATCAATCCTATAATCTGTAAGATTCAGAGTCTCATACTCATAGCCAGACAACAGCACCGCCGCCAGACGCGCGGTATTCCCGTTTTTATTGGGACTTCCATTGATAAACAACACCTTGCTTTTCATATCTACATTCTCCGGTTTAACATTGCCTTTCGGCTGACAGCCAGCACCGACAAAGCAGAGCAAAAACGCCACCAACGATACTACTATCTTTTTCATACACTGTTACTTGTTGAGTTCGTCATTCATCTTCTTCTGCCAAGCGTCATTGTCCGAGCTGTCAGGAAGAGGTGCGCTGCAGAAACGGCGCGTCATCTCTATGTCAAACGGATAGAAACGCTGCTCCTTGTTGAGCGAACGCATCTGCTGCATCTCCTCATCACTCAAGACGAGCTTTACGGCATCGATATTCTCACGGATATATCCATGATCCACCGCTCCTGGGATAACCGAATGTCCCTCCTGGATATGCCAGCGGATAATCACCTGTGCAGGCGTGCAGCCATGGTTGCGTGCAATCTTCTCAATGACAGGGTCGCGGAAGAGAGCGCCCCTGGACGCCGCGCCGCCGAGCGGATACCAGCATTCTACTACCATTCCGTTTTCTGCGGCAAGGGCCTTGGCGTCAAGCCTTTGGGCATAAGGGTGGCACTCCATCTGGATGACGGCTGGCTTGATTTCGCTGCTGTCCACGCACCAGCGGTAGAGTTCTTCCGCTCCCGCGACCTCAAAGTTGGAGAGTCCGAGCGCACGCACCTTGCCGGCCTTGACAGCGGCCTCCAGATTGTGCCATCCTGCCTTGACATCGCCGACAGGCTGATGAGGATACACGAGGTCCACATAATCCAGATGCAGACGGGCAAGCATCTTGTCTATCGCTGTCGGATCAGTGTATTCTGTAGGCCAGAGTTTGGAAGTAACCCATATCTCCTCACGCTTTACACCGCTCTCCTTGATGAATTCGTTTACAGCCTCGCCGACGCCCTGCTCATCCATATAGGCATGGGCCGTATCAATGTGCCGGTAGCCCATACGCAGAGCCGCGAGCACGGCATCCTTACAGATTTCATTGCTCGGGACATTGAATGTTCCGATACCGAAACGTGGCATCCATACACCGTTGTTCAGTTTTACATAAGGCACTCCATTGACAATTTTGTCCTGTGCCGACGCGGTAATGCACATGGCTATGGCCGGTACCGCCAACAAGAGTTTCTTTGCTTTCATAGCGATAATGATTTAACGGATACAAAGATAAACGCGCCTGGCGAGAGCAGCATTATCCGGATTATTGGAGAAATGACCGAAATTTCGGATTGTCCGTCAGGCAGTCAGGCCGCCCTTGCGGTACTCATTGGGAGTCATGCCGGTATGCTGCTTGAAGAAGCGCACGAAATGCTGCGGATACTCAAATCCGAGCAGGCCTCCCACCTGATTGACAGCGATGTCGGCATCGTTGAGATACTCTTTGGCGGCAGACAGGAGCCTGTCATTGATAAAGTCCTTGGCCGTGCGCCCAGTCTCTGTCTTGACCAGCTGGCCGAAATACCCGGTCGAGAGACAGCACTTGTCCGCAAAATAAGCCACCGTCGGCAGCCCTTCGTCCACAGCCTTGTTCTTGATAAAATTCCTCAACATCGAGTCGAACTGCTTGACGACGGAATGATTGATTTCCTCACGGGTAATGAACTGTCGGTCATAGAAGCGCAGGCAATAGTTGAGCAGCAACTCGATATTGGACACTATCAGCTCACGGGTATGGTTGTCTATGGCGTGCTGCAGTTCGGCATCTATCATATCAAGTATACGCTTGAATACTTCGACCTCCGCATCGGACAGATGCAGAGCCTCGGTGCTACTGTAGGAGAAGAACTCATAGCGGTGAATCTCGCGCCCGAGATTGGTCCTGCGGAGAAAGTCGGGGTGAAAAAGAAGCCCCACACAGCGCGGACGCACCGACTGGGCGGCAACCTCCACCGTCACCGTCTGCCCAGGCTCGAAAGACGTGACTGTCTGCGCATCAAAATCATACGGCGTGCGCCCATAGGACATGCTGCAGCCCTTGGTCTCTTTAAGCCATATCGCATACACGCCATAATGCACCTGATAGGTGAATGCTTCAGTAGCGGCGGTACGCTCCACCCTTACCACCGACACCATCGGATGCAGGGTCTGCACCCCATACCAGTCATTTGCCTGCTGTATGCTGTCCAAGCGTATCTCTTTCATAATACTATAATTATAACGCCGTAAATATAGCGTATTTTCCAAATGCCTCCGGTACCGGAATTACGGACAGTATTACCATTTTTGCCACACGCTCCGTGCACCGAAAGTTCCATTGTCAGGAGTTTTCAGTATCTTTGAATGTTTGTACACTACATAATAAGCATTCGAGATGATCAGTTTCATCAGGACTTTGGAAAGAGCCGACCAGGCCGCCACACTTGAAATCAACTCCCTGCACACTCCGTTCACCGACCAGATGTGGGCAATGTTCTCTGACAGAGAGGTATGGTATCCGCTGTATGCGGCAATCGCCATCTTCCTCGTATACAGACTGGGATGGAAAAAGGGCCTGATAGTGGTCTTGGGTCTGGTGCTGACCATATTGGCATGCGACCAGTTCAGCAATATCATCAAAGACCTCGTGGACAGGGTGCGTCCGAGCAGTGACCAGAGCATGATAGCGCGGGGACTCCATATAGTGGAGAAGCCCAGCCGCAGCTTCAGTTTCTTCTCCGCCCATTCCGCCAATGCTATGGGGCTTACTTCCTGCTCCTATATAGTAATGAGAGGCCTGCTACGGGCACGCCTGCTCGGATACGGAGTGCTCATGTATCTCTGGGCGGCACTCGTCTCCATCAGCAGGGTATTCGTAGGCAAACATTTCCTCGGCGATGTCCTCGTCGGTATTATCGTGGGCATCGCCTTCGGAATCATAATGGCGAAAATCGTACGCTTCGCCGTATCTAAAGTCAAATAGGATTAGTCCTCGACATTGGCAAGCGCCTCGCGGAGCTTTGCCTCGACCTCGTCGCAGAGCTCGCGGTTGTCACCGAGCAATTGCTTGACGGCCTCGCGTCCCTGTGCAAGTTTCTCACCGTTGTAGCTGAACCAACTGCCGCTCTTGTGGATTATATCCATCTCCACCGCCAGGTCGCAGACCTCTCCAGTATGGGAAATGCCCTCTCCGAAGACAATGTCGAACTCGGCTTTCTTGAAAGGCGGAGCCATCTTGTTCTTGACGACCTTGACGCGGGTGCGGTTGCCGAGAGCCTCGTCACCGTCCTTGATCTGGGTGGTCTTGCGGACATCCATACGCACAGAAGCGTAGAACTTGAGCGCGTTTCCGCCAGTTGTGGTCTCGGGATTGCCGAACATGATGCCGATCTTTTCCCTGAGCTGGTTGATGAATATGCAACAGGTGTTGGTCTTGGCGATATTTGCCGTGAGTTTCCTGAGAGCCTGGCTCATCAGACGGGCCTGGAGTCCTACCTTGTTGTCTCCCATCTCGCCCTCGATCTCCGCCTTGGGCGTAAGCGCCGCCACAGAGTCGATGACCACTATGTCGATAGCGCCCGAACGGATGAGATTGTCTGCAATCTCCAGGGCCTGCTCGCCGTTGTCGGGCTGTGAAATGAGCAATGTATCGAGATCTACACCGAGAGCCTTGGCATAAGTACGGTCAAATGCGTGCTCGGCATCTATCATCGCGGCTATGCCGCCGAGTTTCTGTGCTTGTGCGATGGCGTGGATGGCCAGCGTGGTCTTACCGCTGGACTCGGGACCGTAGATCTCTACGATACGTCCCCTCGGATAACCGCCTATTCCCAGAGCGTGGTCAAGGGCGATGGATCCGCTCGGTATCACCTGCACGTCCCATTGTGGCTGATCCCCCAGCTTCATGATCGTACCCTTCCCGTAATCCTTCTCAATCTTGTCGATCGTGGCCTGCAATGCCTTGAGTTTTGCGGCATTGGCATCCATCTGTGTATCTACTGCTTCTTTAGCCATAATGTTTGATATTTGTTCCTCGCAAAAATAATAAAATTGCTTAACTTTAGAACCTATTTCGGAATGATTACCTGAAATCGGACAATGTATTTCAAGGCAGTTCCGCTCTCCGCATGGCGGTGGGAAACCGCAGGAGAGACATTGTATTACCGGGAAGAGATTACAAGGAAGATGAATCGGAAACTATTGGGAAAGACTCCGGAAGAGTTGAAGGCAATAGCCCGCGAAGCGGGTCTGCCGGCATTCGCTGGAGGCCAGTTGGCGCGCTGGATGTATGTAAGGAAGGCACATTCGTTCGAAGAGATGACGGACATCTCCAAATCCGGCCGCGCCGTGCTCGCAGAGCAGTACGACCTCGGATGCCGCGAAGCCATAGGCTCGGCAGAGTCCAAGGACGGCACGAGGAAATACCTGTTCCCTGTCGAATGTATGGTCGGAGGACAGCCCGAGAGTTCCGCCGTGGAGGCGGTGATGATACCCGATGACGACAGGAAGACCCTCTGCGTATCCTCCCAGGCAGGATGCAAGATGGGATGCAAGTTCTGCATGACAGGCAGGCAGGGATTCCACGGCAGCCTCGACGCCGCAGACATCCTCAACCAGTTTATCTCCGTAGACGAGTCGCAGGAACTCACCAACACTGTATTCATGGGCATGGGAGAGCCGCTGGACAATGCCGACGAGGTACTCCGCGCCATCAATGTGCTGACTGCGCCGTGGGGATTCGGCTGGAGTCCCAAGCGCATCACTCTCAGCACTATAGGCGTAATCCCCCAGCTCCGCAGGTATCTGGACGAATGCCGCTGCCACCTCGCTGTCAGCATTCACAACCCGTTCCCCGAGGAGAGGCTCGGAATCATGCCCGTCGAGAAGGCATACCCCATACAGGATGTCGTATCGCTGATTAAGGGATACGATTTCAGCGGACAGAGACGCGTCAGTTTCGAATACACGATGTTCGCCGGATTCAACGACGGCAAACGCCACGCGGACGCCCTGATCAGGCTGCTGTCCGGACTCGAATGCAGGGTAAACCTCATCAGATTCCACAAGATACCGGATTTTCCCTACGATACATCATCCCAGATAGTCATGGAGCGTTTTCGCGACAGGCTGTCGGCGCACGGCATCACATGTACCATACGCGCATCCAAGGGAGAAGATATAATGGCCGCCTGCGGCATGCTTGCGGGGCGGCACAATGACAAAAACCGACTGCTGTTATGAAAAAATTCACCGGACTGACAGTATTCTGCGCAATCCTGCAAATGCTGATTTGCGGCAATGCCGATGCGCAGAATTTCGCAACCTCGAGCGTCAATCCCGCCAAAGACTCTATAGGAATCGCGGCCATGCGCTCCCGGCTGGACTCTATCCGCCGCACGGAAAAGAGACCGACCGTCGCCCTCGTACTCAGCGGCGGAGGTGCAAAAGGAGCAGCACACATAGGGGTGCTGCGCTATATCGAAGAACTTGACATCCCCGTGGATGTCGTGCTCGGCACCAGCATGGGCGGTCTCGTCGGAGGCCTGTACAGTCTCGGATACCCGGCTCCCTATCTCGACTCGCTCATCAGGAGCATCAACTGGGAGACCGCACTCAGCGACGCCATCCCATCCAGATATGTCTCCTACAGGGACAGACGCATCAAGGAGAAATTCATCCTCTCTGTACCGTTCGGAGCCAAGGACATGACCTCGCTCACCGCGGAGCACAAGGAGAATGAAAACACTGTGCTCCGGACAGGTATCCCTGACGGACTCATCAACGGGCTCAATGTCGGCAACATACTCAGCAGCGTATCCGTCGGCTATCAGGACTCCACCAGTTTCGACAAATTGCCCATCCCCTATTGCAGCGTAGCGTCCGACATCGTGAGCGGACAGGCAAAATACTGGATGGACGGGCATATAACGGACGCCATGCGCTCCACCATGTCCATTCCGCTGCTGTTCTCGCCAGTGAGAGTGGACGGCATGGTGCTCATCGACGGAGGCACGCGCAACAACTTCCCTACCGATGTAGCCCGCGAAATGGGCGCCGACTATATTATAGGTGTGGAACTCGGCAACGCACACCCCGGCGCGGATGAGATTGAAAATATAGTGGATGTCATCATGCCTATCGTGGACATGCTCGGGCAGGAGGCGCTGAATGCCACGGTCAAGATACCGGATGTATTCATCAAGCCGGACATGACGGGCTTCGACATGCTGAGTTTTACGCCCGAGGCCATCGACACCATTCTGCAGAGAGGATATGACGCCGCAGTGCTCAGCACGGACGGGCTGCTCGACATCAAGAAAAAGACAGGCAATGCAAGCCACACATTCCCGGAGCGGAAAGCGACGGATATAAACATGACCCCGGTCAGGCTTAAAGAAGTCCGCTTCGAGGGCATGAAAGAAAGCGACGCCGCATATATCCAGTCCCTGATAGACCTGGACGCAGGAGATGTCGTAGACCGCGCGACTATCGAGAGCCACGTCGCCAAGATGTTCAGTACCAGAGCATTCCGAGGCGTATCATACAAACTGTTGGGCACAGAAGAGCCCTACACCCTTGTATTCGACACAAAACCCTCGCCGAGAAACACCGCAAGGCTCAGCGTCAGGGCTGACAATGAGGAACGCGTCAATGTCATGCTGAACATCGCCATAGGTACCAACAAGATACATGGTTCGTCATTCGAGATTTACGGCAAGGTCGGCCAAAGCAATTACATGGCAGGACATTTCCAGCACCACAGCGCAGGACTCCCGACACTCAACGCGGATTTCTCTTTCGGCCATGTGACAGGCGAACTCGCCAAGGTAGGCAAATCCCAGGACATATTCGGATTCTACCACAGGCGTGCTCAGTTGTACTTCTCTGATGTCAGCATGCGTTCATTCGATATCAGGGCCGGTCTGCGCAACGACTATTTCAAGATGACAGACTGGCTCTCCAGCGACTCCCGCTACGAGCACATACTTGAGCGCGAATACAACAAGGCGGACTATATGTCCCTCTTTGCAAACGCACGTGCCTATACAATGGACAGCGACCACTTCCCCACGAGAGGCATCTCCGGAGGACTCGGGTATGAATGGGTATTTGTAGAGCCCTCGCAGGAGGACTACCAGCCCGAGCACATAGTCTCACTCGACTACAAGATGGCGAACCCTCTCGGTGGACGGGTCACCATGATAGGCAGCATATACGCCAGGAGCATTTTCAACTCCAACCACGACCTGCACAAGTCCAACCTCATAGGCGGCACGATGCAGGGACGGTATATGGACCAGCAGATTCCGTTCTGCGGATTCAAGAATGTCGCAATCGTGGAGGACAATGTGTTTGCCGCCGAACTGGCATTGCAGACCCAAATCGGCAAGAACCACTATATAACAGGCAAACTGGGAGCATTTGCCAGCAAGGACGCATTCAAGGACATGTTCCTCACGCTGCCCGACTACACCGGATGCTCCATAGGCTACGGATTCAACTCGGTCATAGGACCTCTCCGCTTCGAACTGATGTATTCCAATTATACAGAAAGGCTTGAGGCTTATATCAGTTTCGGATACGATTTCTGACGGATATGGATGAGAAAGTACTCGCCAGGATGCAGCGGCTGTGCATCAGCAGGGAATACTGCTGCAGCGACATGCGCACCAAGGTGCTGAAGGCCTTAGAGGGCAACGAAGAAGCCGCCGACGAGATAATGGACGCGCTCGTCAGGGACAGGTTTATCGATGACCTGCGCTACGCTTCCGCATTCGCCCGTGACAAGTCGTCGCTCGCCGGATGGGGCACTGCCAAGATACGTTATGCCCTGGTACGCAAGGGGATAGAGAGGTCCGTCATACAGGAAGCCCTCGCAGAAATCGACAGCGGCAAGGCGGACTCCAAGATGAGGTCAGTCATCGAGGCCAAGTACAGAAGCATTTCAGGCGCACCGGACGCCAAGATAAAGCTGTTGCGCTATGCTCTCGGACGCGGGTACGCCTATGATGAAGTTCGTGAGATAGTGGACGGTCTCGTCAGGCTATCTGAGGACGACCGTTATTGAACCGCTGACGCTCCTCCTG
>CAZKRZ010000039.1:7487-10654 GCA_964555325.1 uncultured Muribaculaceae bacterium | reverse complement strand
CGCTACGACACCCGCCCCCTGGGCAGCATTTCGGTACAGACCGTATTCCAGCAAGGCGACAAGATTGAGAATACAAGCGCCGGACGCAGTTTCCGCATGGGTGCCGAGATGATAGGCGACAGCCTCATCGAAGAGATAGCGGCACTCGCCACAGAGGGCATCGACGAGAGATTTGCCGCCACCCGCCCCAAGGGCGGCAAGATGCCCGTCGTCATGGCCGCCGGCGCATCCGGCATACTCCTGCACGAAGCCATGGGCCACGCATTCGAGGCGGATTTCAACCGCAAAGGCCAGTCCGTCTTCTCCGGCCGCATAGGCGAGCGCGTCTGCGACTCCAAGATCACCATAGTCGACGACGGCACCATACGCGCCAACCGCGGAGCCGTCAATTATGACGACGAGGGCGTCCCGGGCCAATACACCGCCATGGTCGAGGACGGCATTCTCACCTCATACCTGCATGACCGCATCAGCGCACGCTGGTTCGGAGTGCGTCCGACAGGCAACGGCAGGCGCGAGTCGTTCCGCTACAACCCCATTCCGCGAATGCGCGCCACATATATGCTCGGCGGCGAGTGCTCCCCCTCCGACATCATATCTTCCGTCAAGAAAGGCATTTACGTAGACAAATTCTCCAACGGAGAGGTCAAAATCGGAGAGGGCGACTTCACATTCTATGTCAAGAGCGGCATGCTCATCGAGAACGGACGGCTGACAGCGCCCGTCAAGGACATCAACATCATAGGCAACGGACCGGAAGCCCTCGCCGACATCAGCATGGTAGGCAACGACCCGCTGGTAGATGACGGCACATGGACATGCGGCAAGGGACAGAGCGTACCTGTCTCCTGCGGCATTCCGACAGTATTGGTAAACGGACTCACAGTAGGAGGAAACCAGGCATGAACGCAGACATACTCAACGACAAGGAGATAGCGACAGCACGCGCCTGCATGGACAAGGCTCTCGCCAAGGGAGTCTCCAAAATCCGCGTCAACGTAAGCAAGAGCACCATGGACCTCGTAGGGACACTGGACGGTGCTATCGACAAGATTACCCACTGCCTGGACAGATCTCTCAGCGTAAGCCTCTTTGTAGACGGGCGTTACGGAGCATTCTCCACCAACAGGTGCGAAGAGTCCGAACTTGACGGATTCCTCGACAAGGCCATATCGACCGTACGACTCCTCTCCCCCGACGAATGCCGCGACCTCCCTGCCGCGGAGCGCATCGCCAAAGATGCCGTCAGCGGATACGAACTCGGCCTGTACGACTCTGCCATCGAGGAGATCACCCCTGCAGAAAGGGTCTCGACGGCATTGGCAGGAGCGGTATTCCATTCCCCCGAAGCCAAGGGCGAGGGGTATGAACTTATCTCCGAGGAAGCCGAATACTCCGACGGCGTATATGACAGCCTGACCCTCGATTCCGAGGGCGCATATTGCAGACACATAGAGACTTCGTTTGAATACGGCGTCGAAGTGACCATACGCGACGCCAAGGGCAGACGCTACAGCAGTTACTGGTGGGACTCCGCCACACACAAGGCAGACCTGCATCCGGGCGTCATCGGACAGGGCGCGTTGAGCCGTGCCGTGCGCCAGATGAATCCGAAAGGCATCCGCGGAGGCAAATACAATGTCGTCATCGACAGGGAATGCGCATCGCGTATGGTCTCCCCCGTGCTGAACGCTCTCAACGGCTACTCCCTCCAGCAGCATAATTCATTCCTGCAGGACAGCCTCGGCAAGCGGATATTCCCCGAAGGGCTCACGATAATGGACATGCCGCACATCCAGGGGCAGAGCGGTTCGCGCCTTTTCGACTCGGAGGGCGTCGCCACTCGACAGGCCCCCATCGTGGAAAACGGTGTTGTCAGACAGTATTCCATCAACAGCTATATGGCCAACAAGATGGGAATGACACCGACAATCGAGGACTTCAGCCGCCCTACGGTAATGCCCTACCCGCACAGCGGAATGCAACGCGATGACATCCTGCGCCTATGCGGCGACGGCGTCCTCATAACCGGATTCAACGGCGGCAATTCCAACGCCGCCACGGGAGATTTCTCCTACGGAATAGAAGGATTCCTCTTCAAGGACGGCCGGATAGTCCACCCTATCAAGGAAATGGTGCTCACCGGCAACTTCCTGTCCGCATGGTCCCGGATGATAGCCTGCGGTGACGACGCACGCCCGTGCCAGAGCAGACTCGTCCCGACATTGGCGTTTTCTGACATGGATATAAACGCATAAACCGCCTCTCTGCAAAACCAATAATTTCAACACATGACACGACTACTGATAATAGCACTGACATCGCTCGGTCTCTCTGCCGCACAGCCCCATGAGACCCCTGCCCGGGAATCCGGACTGACCGCCTATGTAGACCCCATGATAGGAGCCGACAAGGGCGGTGGAGTGGTAGTAGGCCCGACAATGCCTTTCGGAATGGTGCGACCGGGGCCCGATGCCATCAAGGGAGCGAACTCCGGCTGGGCTCCGATAGACGTCCCCCTGAACGGATTTACCCAGACCCATCTCAGCGGCACAGGCGGCAGCCCCCGATATGGCAATATCCTGCTGATGCCGTTCACCTCAGGAGCGGACGAACAGGAGCACATAGCCTTGAGGACCTCTGAGAATGCAAGTGTCGGCTATTACAGCGCCATGCTCGACAACGGCGCCAAAGTGGAAATGACTTCCGGAGAAAAGGCGGTGATGTACCGTTTCTCATTCCCAGGACAAGGGCTCAAGGGCGTTGAACTGGATGCAGGCTACGCCCGTCACAGCAAATCCAAGACCTCACAGCGCGTCACAGACTGCTCGCTGCGTTGCGTCGCCCCCGGTGTGTTCGAGGGTCACAGCACCGTACTCGGAGGCTGGGGCGGCGGCCACAAGCCCTACACCGTGTATTTCCACGCAGTCTGCGACAAGGCCCCTGCCGAAATACGGGACCTCGGCAGCCAGTTCAACCTCCTGTGGGACAATGCCGTTTCCGAGGTGAATGTCAGGATAGGCATCTCATTCCACAGTATTGACAAGGCACGCAGCAATGTCGACCGCTGCCTGCCCGACTGGGATTTCGCAGCCGCCCGTTCACGCATCGAGAAGAGTTGGGAGACAATACTCGGGAGACTCACCATCGCTCCCAGTACACCGGAC